>DATGZZ010000664.1:0-9926 GCA_035296945.1 Reyranella sp. | reverse complement strand
CTCCACCAGCTCGTAGCGCTCGTCGGTCGTCTTGAACAACACACGCAGTTCGCCCGCCTGCTGCACCTCGCCCTGCCAGTGATAGATGCTCTCGATCTCCGAGATCTGCGCGCACGCCGCGAGCTTGCGCTCGACCAGGGTGCGCGCCAGCCGATGGGCGTCTTCGCGACTGGCGACGGTTGTGACGACGGCGATGGGTTTCATTTGCCCCCTTCCTCTATTCGGCCCTCGCTGCGCTCGGCCGGCAGCACGACGATCTGCCTGAGCCCGCTGCCGGCGATGACGGTGAGCGACGTGGCGACGCCGATGCGCGCACCGCCCAGCAGCCGCACCAGATCGTCGGCGCCCGTCACCGGCTCGCCGTCCAGCGCCAGCACGATGTTGCCGGACTGAAGACCCGCCTTGGCAGCGGGGCTGTCGGGCTCGAGGCTGGCGATCGCCACGCCGCGCGCCTGCTTCAACCCCAACGCCACGACGAGTCGGCGCGGCAACGGCACGGTCTGCCCGGCAACGCCGATGAAGGCGCGCCGTACGCGGCCGTGGCGCACGATCTCGCTCACGACGTGGCTCGCCGTGTTGCTGGCGACGGCGAAGCAGATGCCCTGGGCGCCGGCGATCACGGCGGTGTTGATGCCTATAACCTCGCCGCGCGAGGAGACCAGCGGGCCGCCGGAATTGCCCGGGTTGAGCGCGGCGTCGGTCTGGATGACGTCGTCGATCAGCCGACCGCTGTACGAGCGCAGCGAGCGGCCGAGCGCGGACACCACGCCCGCCGTCACCGTCGATTCGAAGCCCAGCGGATTGCCGATGGCGACCACGAGCTGGCCGCGACGCAGACTCTTGGAGTTGCCGAGCCGCGCCGCCGGCAACGAGACGTCGTCGACCACGCGCAGCAAGGCGAGGTCGGTGTGCGGATCGTCGCCCAGCACGCGCGCCTTGACGGTGCGCGTGTCGGCCAGTGCCAGCCGCACGGCGGAGGCGCCTTGCACGACATGGCTGTTGGTCAGGACCAGGCCATCGGGCGAGATCACCACGCCCGAGCCGGTGCCGCCGCGCTGGCGCTTCTCGCGGTCGGGCGGAGTCTCGACCCGCACGACGGCCGGGCCGACACGATCGACGACGTCGACCACCGCCTGCGAGTAGGCGTCGAACAAGAGGTCGTCGTGGATGGTTTCTGCGGGGGAACTTGCTTCTGACGGGCTGAGCTCGTCGGAGACGAGGAGGGGCTGGAAGTCGAACATGCCCCTATATGGGGAGCGGCGTGTGAACCCTAAAGGTCCCTCGCTGCGCTCGGGATGACAGGAGGTCTGTCATCAACACCCGTTGTCATCCCGAGCGCAGCGAGGGACCTTTAGGGCCGTCAGAACAGCGAAAAATACTCCCGCTGCTCCCAGTCGCTGACCTCGGACTCGAAGCGGTCGATCTCGGCCTGCTTCAGCTTGAGATAGTAGTCGACGAAGAAATCGCCGAAGCCCGCTCGTAAGGCCTTGTCTTCGCCGAGGGCCACCAGCGCCTCGCCGAGCGAGCGCGGCAGGGCTGCCGCCTTGGTCTCATAGGGGGCGTCGGCCGACGGGCCGGGATCGAGCTTGCGGTCGAGCCCGTCCAGCCCGCTCACGATTTGGCTTGCCATATAAAGGTAGGGATTGGCGGCGGGCTCGCCGACGCGGTTCTCCAGGTGCGTGGCCGGATCGCCCGGGCCGCCCAGCACCCGCACCATGACGCCGCGATTGTCCTGTCCCCAGACGGCATGGTCGGGAGCGAGCGAGAACGGCCGATAGCGCTTGTAGCCGTTGAGCGTCGGTGTGCTGAACGCCGCGGCGCCCCGCGCATGGTCCAGCAGGCCCGCCATGTAATGCATGCCGAGCGCTGACAGCGGCTCGCGCCCATCCATGAAAGCGTTGGCGTGGGTCTTCTTATCCTTCAGCGACTGATGGAGGTGCCAGCCGCTCGACATGACGTTGGCGAGTCGCGGCCGGCACATGAAGGTGAGGTGGTAGCCGTGGCGCTGGGCGATCTGCTTGGCGGCACTCCTGAACAACACCATGGCGTCGGCCGGTTCCAATCCCGTGCCGGCGCGGAAGGTGAACTCGACCTGGCTTGGCCCGAACTCGACCTCGATGGAGCGCAGCGGCAGGCCGAGATCGACGATGTTGGTGCGCAGGATCTCCAGGATGGGATCCATCTCGTCGTAGCGCTGCTCGGTCAGGTACTGGTAGCCCTGGTTCAGCAACGACACGTCGGGCGGCTCGCCCGGCTGGCCGGGTTGGCCGGCGTCACCGATGCCGAGCTTGCTCTTCTCCAGCTTGAACAGATGGAACTCGACTTCCAGGCCGGCGATGAAGTCGTAGCCGCGGTCGGCCAGTGTCTTCAGTGCACGCTTGTAGACATGGCGCGTATCGAGTGGCATCGGCCGGCCGTCGGGGAAGAAGATGTCGCACAGCATCCAGCCCGAGTGCGGTGCCCAGGGCAGGGCGCGGAAGGTGGCCGGGTCGGGCAGCATCACCACGTCGGCCGCGCCTTCCAGCTCCTTCATGCCGAAGCCGGCGCCCGGCTGCCAGACCGGGAACACCGTGCGGTGCGCGGTGTCCTTCAACAGCATGGTCGCCGAGAAGCCGACGCCGTTCTTCAGCGCGGCGTCGATCTCGCTCGCGGCAAACGTCTTGCCGCGCAGCACGCCGTGCTGGTCGGCGAAGGCCAGCCGCACGACCGACATCTCGCCGGCCTGGATGCGCCGCTCGGCCTCGCGCGTCGCGGTCCTGCGTTCGTCCGTCCAGAGACCGGCTCGTTCGACGAGGGTCATGCGGCTACGCCACCAACGGCGAGCGCGTCTTCGCGGCCCAGCTCGAGTCCTTGCGCCGGTGCTCGTCGAATTCCTTCCAATAGGTCTCCCAGCCCTCGGTCGGACCCATGCCGTCGACGGTCACCGGCCCGCGAATGGCGGCGGCCCGCGCCGGGTCGAGCCACATCGGCGGCTTCTCGCCGCGAGCCACCTGGCCGATCGCCGAGAGCAGCAGGCGGCGATAGGCGACGATCGCCTTGTCGCTGTAGCCGAGATGCTCGCGCGTGCGGTCCTGGATGCGGCCCTGGCTCTCGATCGCCCACTGGTCGTGCACGTTGATGTCGAAGCCCATGCCGGTGAAGGTCTGGGTCTTCTGCTCGGCGACGTTGTAGCCGTAGTTGTTCTGCCGGCCGATTCGCGGCCTGTAGTCCGGCAGCTCATACAGTTGGAGTCGTTGCTCGCGCATCTGCTGGTGATCGACCGGCTTACCAAAGCTGGTGAAGATTGCGTACCAGTAGCAGGACTCATCGTCGATCGGCACGTGCCACTGGGTGATCGTCATCTCCGTGCTCATCGGGATCACGAAGGCGTAAGGGAAGACGAGGTTGGTGACGCGCACATGCGTGTGCTTCTCGCTGATCTTGCGCAGGGTGAACAGGCGCAGGCCGTAGTCGGTGCCCTCGACGTCGATGGTCGGCCGCGCATGGTCGCGCATCATGCGGCTCATCGGGATGTTCGAATCGGCGGAGTTGGCGCGGAACTGCTTGCCGTAAGCCTCGCCCGACGGGTCCTCGTCCTCGTAGAAACGGTGCAGGTAGGAAGCGTGAGCGGGATCGATGCCCACTTCCAGCGCCTGCAGCCAGTTGCAGTCGATCATGCCCTTGAAGGCGAAGGCGTGCGTGCCGGGCGCCAGGAAGCAGTCGAAATCGGGGAAGGCCGGCGCCTCGCCTTCGCCCAGCCAGGCGAAGATGATCCCGTTCTTGACCACGAGCGGGTAGCTCTTCTGGCGGACGCGCTGGCAGAGCACGCTGCCGTCGGGCTCGGCCGGCGTCTCCAGGCACTTGCCGTCGACGTCGAACAGCCAGCCGTGGAACAGGCAGCGCAAGCCACCGTCCTCGAGGCGGCCGTAGGCGAGATCGGCGCCGCGATGCGGGCAGCCGCGGTCGAGCAGGCCGTGCCGGCCACGCTCGTCGCGGAACAGCACGAAGTCCTGGCCCAGCACGCGCACCGCCTTGGCCGGTCGCTCGGCCGGCAATTCGTCGGCGAGCGCCACCGGATGCCAGTAGTGGCGCATCAGCGCCCCGCACTTGGTGCCGGGACCGACGCGGGTGATCAGCTCGTTCTGCTCGTGGCTCATCATGAGTGACTGCCCTCCAGCCGACTATAGGCCAAGACAGAGTGTTACATTAACGAACATTCGTTCTATAATGGATTATTCGGCAATCCGCCCTTTCCTGGCAAGGCCCCGAGCACGCCATGAGCAGACTGCGTCCACAAGATGCCGAGGCCCGCGCCCAGCGCGCCATCGGGGCGGATTTCTCCGAGGCCCTGGCACGCGGGCTCGGTGTCATCAGCGCCTTCGACGAGCAGCGCCGGCAGATGACGCTGAGCGACGTGGCCCGTGCCGTCGACTTGCCGCGCGCCACGGTGCGGCGCGCGTTGGCGACGCTGGTGGCGCTGGGCTACGTCGAGGCCGACGGCCGGCTGTTCCGGCTCGCGCCCCGCATCCTGAAGCTCGCGATCGCCTACCTGTCGTCCGATCCGGTGCCCAGCATCCTGCAGCCGATTTGCGAACGCCTTTGCCGCCAGGTCGGCGCTTCCTGCTCGGTCGCGGTGCGCGACGGCGAGGAGGCGGTGATGATTGCGCGCGCCATGCCGGCCCGGCCGGCGTCGGTCGGCCTCGGTGTCGGCTATCGCCTGCCGGTGTTTTGCAGCGCCCTTGGCCGCGTGCTGGCGAGCGCCATGCCCGACGCCGAGCTCGATGTTTTCCTCACGCAATTGAAGCCGGTCCGCTTCACACGCCAGACGGTGGTCTCGAAGCCCGAGATCCGCCGCCTGATCCTCGACGTCCGCAAGAAGGGCTATGCGCTGGCCGACCAGGAGGCCGAGATCGGCATCCGCTCGATCGCGGTGCCGCTGGTCCGCTTCGACGGCAAGGTCGTGGCGGCACTCAACATCGGCGTGCAGCCCGAGCAGGTGTCGGTAAAGGCGATGATCACCGACTATGTGCCGTTGCTCATGAGAGAAGCGCTGGCGCTCAGGGAGCGACTCGTCTAGCCCGAACCAGAAACATTTCTGAGCTCGAGAGAATGTCTCGTGACCGATCTGTGAGAACAGCGGCAGAGAGATGAGCGCTCGTCGTAGAGAGGTGCGCTTGTCGCTGTCCCACGTTGAAGGCATTGTGCTCTTCATGTCGGATGTCGTGTCGCCTTTCCCGACGTGGTTGACGTATCAGCAGGTGGCCGAGCGGCTACGCCTACGCAGCGCCAGCGCTGCTGCGTCGAGGGCCAGACGCGCGAAGTGGCCGAGGAGAATCCGAAACGACACCCTCGAAGCAGAAGTCTGTGTTCCGGCCGAAGTGCTCGCCGCTGGCCCGCCGAAAGTACGGCCGCGACGCCAGCCGCCTGATGCCGGTGCTGATGCCCGGACGACCGCCGAAGCAGTAGCAGCAGCTGTAGCCCCGCTGCAGAGTATTATTGAAACGCTCTCAACGGAGCTGAGGGCGGTTCGCGACGCCAACGAAGCGCTGCGCGATCAGCTCGCTGCAGCCCAGGCCGAGGCCGCCGAGTCGAAGGGCAAGGCTGCTGCCATCGAGGCTGCCCTGGAGCGTGAGGTTGTCGATCGTCGCGGCCTGCAGCAGCAGGCAGATCATGTTCGCCGGGAGCGGCAGGCCGCACAGGAGCGCGTTGCCCAGGTCCAAGCCGAGGTCCTCGATGAACGACGCCGGCAGCAGGCTACAGAAGATTTGGTGACGCGGCTCAAGCGCGAACTGAAGGAGATGCAGCAGGCGAACGAACGCCGCCGCTGGTGGCAGTGGCGATGAACTGGCGTTCCGTGCTGAGCGACGTCGACGAATCACTCCGGCTCGAACTTCGCCGCCTTCAGCAGCGCGACGTTGCGCGCGATGTCGCGGGCCATGAAGGCTGTGAAGGCGGCCGGTCCGTCGAACGCCGGCACGGTGCCGACGGTGGTGAACTGGCGACGGACCTCTTCGTTCGCGACGGTGCGCTGCAGGCCGTCGGCGAGCTTGTCGAGGATGGCCGACGGCAGGCCGCGCGGGGCCCAGACTCCGTACCAGCTGTTGAAGACGAAGCCCGGCAGGCCGGATTCCGCGGCGGTCGGCACTTCGGGCGCAAGCGGGCTGCGTTCGGCCGTGGTGATCGCCAGCACCTTCATGCGGCCGGCGCGGACCTGCTGAAGGGCAGCGACGCCGGCATCGATGAAGAGCTGCACGCTGTTGCTTCCAAGGTCGGTCAATGCCGCGGCGGCGCCGCGATAGGGCACCATGCTGATGTCGACGGCGGCCAGGCGGTTGAACTCGAGGGTCGCGAGATGGCCGGCCGCGCCCAGCGAGGACAGCGCAAAGGAGTAGCGCTGCGGCTCGCGCTTGGCGGCGGCGATCAGCTCGCCGAGCGTGTTGGCGGGCACGCTGTTGGCCGCCAGCACCAGCAGCGGCGCCTCGCCGACGCGGGCCACCGGCTGGAAGTCGGCCTGCGGATCGTAGCGCGTGCTCTTCAGGATGTGGCGACCGAGCGCGAAGATGCTGGCGCTGAACAGCAGCGTGTGGCCGTCAGGCGGCGATTGCCGCACATGGTCGCTGCCGACGGTGCCCTGACCGCCGGCGCGGTTCTCGACGACGATGTTGGCCGGCAGCACAGTCGCCAAGCCCTGCGCGGTGAGCCGCGCCGTCGAGTCCGTCTGGCCGCCCGGCGGGAACGGCACGACCCAGCGGATCGGGCGATTTTCCGGGAACGATTGTGCGAATGCCGAGCGCCCAAGCAGAGGCAGGGTCAAGCCGGCTTGCAGCCAGGATCGACGAGCTAATTTCATCCGTGTGGCGCTCCTTGTGTGACGACCAGCTTGAGATGCAAGCCGCGCGCCGGTCAACAATGGCGGTGCGCGCGCTGCGCCCGGTGCGTTCGCTTTGCGCACGCGTCGTCGAAGAGACTTGCGCACGATCGTCTTATGGCGTGGCATCGCAAGATGAAGAGCGATGCCCGCAAGATCCGTCCGCAGCGCCGCGTCGGTGTGCAGTCGTTCGAGCGCGGCCTCGCACTGCTGCGTGCCTTCGGCGCCGAACGTGCAGCGATGACGACGGCCGAAGCGGCAAACGCAGCAGGACTGACGCGGGCGGGTGCGCGGCGGCTGCTGATGACGCTGCAGGAACAGGGCTATGCCCAGTTCGACGGCAAGCGATACAGGCTGACGCCGCGCGTGCTCGAGCTCGGCTTCGCCTGGCTGTCGGCGCAACCGCTGTTCGGCGTCGGCGAGCCGGTCGCCAAGCAGCTGGCCGAGCGGCTGAACGAGACGGTGTCGATCGGCACGCTCGACGTACCCGACGTCGTCTATGTCGTGCGCGCCCTTTCCTCGCGCGCGCTGCACCTGCGGGTGGGACCGGGCACACGCATTCCGGCGCACACCTCGTCGATGGGAATCATTCTCCTGGGGACGCTCGAGCCATCGCAGCTCGCCGCCTTCTTCAAGTGGCCGCGCCGTCGCTATACCGATCGGACGCCGGTCGAGGAAAGCGAGGTTCGCGACCTGATCCAGGCGGCCGGGCGTGACGGCTTCTGCTACCTGCGCGGCGTCATGGAAGACAGCATCGCGGGCCTCAGCGTGCCGGTGCGCGATCGCGCGAAGGGCAGGGCGATCGCCGCGCTCAACGTCAGCACCAGCCTGCAACGCACGTCGCCTGAGGAGGCGCTCGCCAAGCTGCTGCCCGAGCTGCGCGCTGCCGCCGCGTCGATCGAAGCGGCGTTGCGCTGAGAGAAGGATCGGTCATGCAAGCGTTGTCGACTGTGGTTCGTGATCACCGGCATGGGCGTCTGCGCGAGGTCATGCGCGCACACCGGTTGGACGCATTGTTGTTCACCGGAGCGGATTTCTTTTCGTTCGCCTCGAACCACGACATGACCGATCTCGCCTGGGAGCGGCCCTTCCTCCTCATCCTGCCGGCTACCGGTCCCTCGGTCGCGGTGCTGGCAGAGCAGGGACGCCACCTGTTCGAGATGGAACGGACGCGTGGCACGCTATGGGTCGATGACCTCGTCTTCTATGCCGAGACGCCGCATCGGCGGTCCGACGCGCGGCCGGCGACCGAGTGGCGCGAGCTGGTGGCCGAGACACTGACGGCGCGCGGCCTGGGCCGATCGCGACTCGGGTGCGATGCCGCGACAGGCGCCCTCAGCGGTGCGTTGTCGCTGTTGCCCGAGATCGAACTGGCGAACGTCAACGCGGCGTTGCGGCCGACGCGCTGGGTCAAGCATGCCGAGGAAGTCGCGGTGATGTCCGGGTTGGCCGACCTGTCGGCGTCGGTCATGCCGTACTATCGCGACGAGCTGCGGCCCGGCCGGTCGGTGCAGCAGGCCGATGCCGCCATCGCGGCGCGATTGCATGCCGAGGCGGAACGGCGCTTCGCCGGTGCGAATTTCTCCATCGTCAAGGCGACGACCGTCGCCGGTGCGGCGTCGGCCTCCCCGCACGGCGACGGGGTCTCGTGCGGCCGGAAGGTGGAAGCCGACAGCGTCGCGGTCAGCACGGTGGTGACGCGCTTGAACGGCCTGGTGATGGAGATGGCGCGCACCTGGCAGATCGGCCGGCCGGGCGTGCGCCGGCATGCCCTGCACAGTTGCGCCGTGATGGCCCAGGAAGCGGCCATCGATGCCGCCCTGGCGGGCGGGCCGGTCTCCGGCATCGACCGGGCGGCGCGGCGGGTGATCGAGGCAGCGGGTTTTTCGCCGCATCTCCTGCACCGCAGCGGCCACGGCATCGGCGTGGTGCAGCACGACTTTCCCGAGGACGTGCCGTTCAACGGCCGTCCCCTCGAGGCGGGCGAGCTCTACGCCGTCGAGCCGGGTCTCTACGTTCCCGGCGTCGGCGGCTTTCGCTGCGCCGATGTCGTACTGGTCGGGGCACGCGCGCAGCGCCTGCCGGCGCCGCCCAAGGACATTGCCTCCTGCACGGTGATTTGACAGCACTGGTATCTGGGACCGCTGATACACGCCCGCTGTCATCCCGAGCGTAGCGAGCGACCCTTCGGCGGCGCAAAGGCCCCTCGCTTCGCTCGGGGTGACAGCCGTGACTCACCGACCAGCGATGGCCGAAAAATAGGCTGGTTGCCGCCTCATGAGCCGGAGGCTGGGGATTAACCCGTTCGGAACGCCGGTCTATACAGGACTTCATGACCTCTTCCCTCAACGGCATGCCGGGCCCGACGTCCCGCCACTATTTTTCGCAACGCCTGCGGCTTCACTATGTCGACTGGGGCAATCCCGAAGCCCCGCCGCTGCTGCTGGTGCATGGCGGCCGCGATCACTGCCG
Source organism: Reyranella sp. (assembly GCA_035296945.1). Taxonomy (GTDB): domain Bacteria; phylum Pseudomonadota; class Alphaproteobacteria; order Reyranellales; family Reyranellaceae; genus Reyranella. The sequence goes on along the minus strand of DATGZZ010000664.1, from coordinate 607 downwards.
CAACTGGGACTGGGTGGCTCAGGCGCTGCGCGACGACTGGCACGTCATCTGCCCCGACCTGCGCGGGCACGGCGACAGCCAGTGGTCGCCGGACGGCAACTACGCCATGTCGTCCTACATCTACGACCTCGACCAGCTCATCCACCAGCAGGGCCTGGCCCCGGTGACCATCGTTGCCCATTCCCTGGGCGGCAATATCTGCCTGCGCTACTCGGGCATCTTTCCCGACAAGGTGCGCAAGCTGGTCGCCATCGAGGGGCTGGGCCCGTCGCCCAAGGTGATCGCCGAGCGCCGCGAGACGACCATGGCCGAGCGCATGCGCGAATGGGTCGGCGAGCAGCGCAAGCTCTCGGGCCGCCTGCCGCGCCGCTACCCCTCCATCGAGGACGCCTTCAAGCGCATGCAGGCGGAGAACGCGCACCTGTCGGCCGAGCAGGCGCGGCACCTGACGGAGCAGGGTGTCAACCAGAACGAGGACGGCACTTACAGCTGGAAGTTCGACAACTACGTGCGCGCCTGGCCGCCCTACGACATGAGCTACCGCGCCATCGAGGAGCTGTGGTCCGAGATCACCTGCCCGACGATGCTGATCTACGGCAAGGAGAGC
>DATGZZ010000663.1:0-4675 GCA_035296945.1 Reyranella sp. | reverse complement strand
CAGCCCAGCGTGTCGTTCTGGCCGTCCGCCACCTCGGCCCAGAAATACCGCGCCGGCCGCGACAAGCTCGTGGCTTACAACAAGCGGCTGGCCTCGGGGCAGGCGATATTCGAGCGCCGCTCCGACAACCTGCAGGCGCTGCTCGACCGCATCGCCAACGACCACGGCTCGGACTCGGCGGTGATCGATCAGCACATCATCGAGAAGGCCGGCGACCTGTTCGACGTCAGAGCCGATGACATCTTCTACTTCAACAAGGGCCGTCTCTACGCCAACTACCTGCTGTTGCGCGAGCTCGGCATCGACTTCGAGAACGTGATCCGCGAACGCAACCTCACGAGCGCCTGGAACGGCACGGTCGAGACCTTCCGCATCGCCGCGGCACTCGATCCCTGGATCGTGTGGAATGGCTATCCCGACGGGTTGCTCATCCCCAATCATCTGGCGGCACAGGGCTTCTACCTGCTGCGGGCACGCGTGCAGTTACGCGAACTCACTGCCATCCTGCTGAAATAGGCGACGCGTGGAGATCTACCTTCCCATCGCCGAGCAGTCGATGAACGTGTTCATTCTGCTCGGCCTGGGAGGCGCCGCCGGGCTGCTGTCCGGCATGTTCGGCGTGGGCGGCGGCTTCCTGGCCACGCCGCTCCTGATCTTCGTCGGCATTCCGCCCGCCGTCGCCGTGGCGAGCCAAGCCAACCAGGTGGTCTCCAACTCGATCTCCTCGCTGCAGGTGCACTGGCGGCGCGGCAACGTCGACCTGCGCATGGGCCTGGTCCTGCTGCTGGGCGGCATGATCGGCTCGTCGGCCGGCGTGTCGCTGTTCACCTATCTGAAGAACATCGGCCAGATCGATTTCGTGATCGCCGTGCTCTACGTCGTCATGCTGTCGACCATCGGCGTGCTGATGCTGTTCGAGAGTGCGCGGACCTACATCCGGCGGCGGCGCAATCCGGAGGCGCCGCGCGGCAAGCTGCACACGCACTATCTGGTGCATCGCCTGCCGCTCAAGCTGCGTTTCTACAAGTCCAAGCTCTATATCAGCGCGCTGCTGCCGATCGGCATCGGCTTCGCCATCGGCGTCTTGTCGGCGATCCTGGGCGTTGGCGGCGGCTTCGTGCTGGTGCCGGCGATGATCTACATCCTCGGCATGCCGACCGCGGTGGTGATCGGCACCTCGAACTTCCAGATCCTGTTCGTGGCGGCCAACGTCACCTTCCTGCAGGCGGCGACCAACAACACCGTCGACGTCGTGCTGGCGCTGCTCCTGATCCTGGGCGGCGTGGTCGGTGCGCCGATCGGCTCGCGGCTGGCCGCCAAGCTGCCGGGCGTCGTGCTGCGCGGTCTGATGTCGGTGCTGATCCTGGTCGTGGCGGTGGAGCTCCTGACCGAGCTCTTGCGTACCCCGAGCTCGCTCTATTCGCTCGGCACTCGGCAGGTGCTGCCATGAGAGGATGGGACGCCATCGCCGTGTTGTTGATGGGCATCGTGCTGGCGACGCCGCTTGCCGCTCAAGGGCCGCGCATCGAGCCGCCGGCGGGCGGCATCTTCGGTCCTTTGCCGGGCAGCGGGCAGCCGGCCGATCCGTCCATGCCGCCGTCGGTGCCCAACCGGTTCGAGACGCCCGAGCTGATCGTCGACCTGTCGCGGCCCCGGCTGTCGATCACCTCGGCCTTCCAGGGCGAGAGCATCCTCTTGTTCGGCATGTTCGATCCGCCGGGCGAGATCGTCGTGGTCGTGATCGGCCCGCCGGCGCGCGAGACGGTGCTGCGCAAGCAGCGCGTGCTGGGGCTGTGGCTCAATACCGGCCGCCAAGCCTTCGACGACGTCCCAGCCTACTATTCCATCGCCGCCAGCCAGCCCTTGCAGCGCCTGCTGGCGCGCAGCGCCGGCGGCGAGATCTTGTCGCTGGAGGATCGGCTGCAGAGCGTGCAGTCGGTCGGCCAGCGCGAGCATGAGGACCTGACCAGGTTCCGGTTAGGCCTGGTCGAGGTGAAGCGGCGCGAGGGCCTTTACCCGGCGGCGATCGGCCAGGTCACCATCCAGGCCAACCGGCTGTTCCGGGTCGAGCTGCCGTTCCCTTCGCGCCTGCCCGAGGGCACCTACGAGGTCAGGACTTATCTTCTGCGCGAGGGCAGGATCGTCGCCGCCGTGTCGCGTCCGCTGCCCGTCGGCAAGGTCGGATTCAGTGCCCAGCTCGCCGGCTGGGCGGACAATGACGGGCCGCTCTACGGCCTGGGCGCAATCTTCATGGCCCTGCTGGTCGGCTGGGCCGGCGGCGCCGTCATGCGGCGTATTTAGCGGAAGGAGCGAGCCATGAGCGAACAGGCCAGCCGGGCCGATGAGCGCGTCTTCCTGGTCATCGTCGACGAAAGCCCGGAAATGCGCAACGCGTTGCGCTACGCCTGCCGCCGGGCCAAGCGGACGGGCGGTCGGGTAGCCATGCTCTACGTCATGGATCCGCCGGAAGGCCAGCAATGGGGCGCCGTCGTCGATCTGATGCGCCAGGAAGCGCGCCAGCAGGCCGAGGAGGTGATCGCCAAACATGCCGACGTCGCTGTGTCACTGACCGGGCAGCCGCCGACCATCCATATCCGCGAGGGCAAGAGCCGCGACGAACTCGTGAAGTTGATCACCGAGGATCGCTCGATCTCGGTCCTGGTGCTGGCGAGCGCCTCGAGCAGCGAGGGGCCGGGGCCGCTGGTCACCGCCTTCGCCGGCAAGCTCGGCAATCAGCTGCGCGTGCCGCTCACCATCGTGCCGGGCGCGCTCTCCGAAGCGGAGATCGACGCAATCTCGTGAGCCGTGCGCGAAGATTGCGCGACCATTTAGGCAAAGGCGGTCGGTGAACACCTTTTGAGTTCCGCTCTGTCAGCCCAGTCCCAGATTGATCACTGGCCGGCAAGTTATTGCAATAAAATAATAATATCGATATTTACCATAACATTTATTCAGCCTGACCCAAGAAACGACTTGATCGGTTTGCCCTTGGTTCCTACCTCAAAGGCATCGATCGGGGGCGGAGACGTCCCGTCCCACCCAAAGCGACGCCAGCGGGTCACCGTGATGCGTTCGACACGGAGGTAGGTTTGTTCATCCAGACCGAGCAGACGCCAAATCCTTCTACCCTGAAGTTCCTCCCGGGCCGCGTGGTCATGGAGAAGGGGACGATGGATTTTGCGACCGCCGAAACCGCTGGCCCCTCGCCCCTGGCGAAGAGGCTGTTCGCGGTCGAAGGCGTCGAGCGCGTGTTCTTCGGCTCCGACTTCGTGACCGTCACCAAGTCGGCCGACCGGGACTGGCAAGTCCTCAAGCCGTCGATCCTCGGCGGCATCATGGAGCACTATACGTCCGGCGATCCGGTGATCGCCGACGCCGCCGAGGCGCAGGCCGCGGCGGCCGACGACGATGAAGTCGTCGCCCAGATCAAGGAACTTCTCGATACGCGCGTTCGTCCGGCGGTGGCGCAGGACGGCGGCGATATCGTCTTCCAGGACTTCCGGGATGGCGTGGTCTACCTGCACATGCAGGGCTCTTGCTCGGGCTGCCCGAGCTCGACGGCCACGCTCAAGATGGGCATCGAGAATCTTCTGAAGCATTACGTGCCGGAAGTAGTGGAAGTGCAGGCGGCCCAGTAGGCCGCCTTCCGCTCAAGCGTACAGCGTAGAGGTGCAACGGGCGTGGCGTGGGGGCCGCGTGCGATGAGCCGTTCGTTTGAGCAAACGAAACGAGGGTGTGGAATGTATTGCTCGATTCGGCCCGCGATAGATCGCGGGAGAAAATATGCGTTTCCGGTGGCATGGGCCGCCGTATTCGCAACCGGCGTGGGCCTCAGCGAGCCGCTGCCTTCCTTCGATGCCGCCCCCTATCTGTCCTTCGCGCCGATCGGCAAGGCCCAGGCCTCCTCGCCCGACGAGATGATGCTGGTTGCCATGGATGCCGAGCCGCAGGCGCTGACCTTTCTGCCGCCGCCGGCCAATGAGCCGGACGACATCCATCGCTCGATAATCGATCCGTCGATGGGCCATGGTCGCTTTGCCGCGCCGGGCAACGCGCTGCGCCGCCAGGTCCAGCTTCGTGCCGTCAGTCCGCGCACCGCCGACGAGCTCGCAGGCTTCTTCCGCGACGTCTCCTTCACGCTGCTCACCGATATCCGCCAGGGCGAGGCCGTGCCGGCCATCAAGGTCGACCGCGTGCCGTCCGACCTCGGCAACAAGGACGGCTACGAGCGCAAGCAGCTCTTCATCACCGCCATCCTGCCCGTGGTGCTCGAGGTCAATCAGCGCGTGATGGCCGACCGCGAGCAGCTCCTCGCGCTGCGCGACAAGCTCGCCGTCGATCCGCTGAGCATGAACCCGATCGAGCGTATCTGGCTCGACGATCTCGCCGACCGCTACGAGACGACGCCCGATCGCATCGACGAGCTGGTGCGCCGGGTCGACATCGTGCCGCCGTCGATGGCGATCGCCCAGGGCGGCGTCGAATCGGGCTGGGGCACCTCCTTCGCCGCGCGCACCGGCAATGCGCTGTTCGGCCAGATCCAGGTGGTCGGCCGTCACAGCGTCGACGTGCCGTGGAAGCCGGGCAGCGGCATGCCGCAGCCTTTCTCCAGCGTCGGCGAGGCCACCGAGGCCTACATCACCAACCTCAACACCCATCCCGCCTATGCCGGTTT
>DATGZZ010000662.1:0-6702 GCA_035296945.1 Reyranella sp. | reverse complement strand
GGCTCGCACGGCATCTCCAGGCAATGGCCTTCGACGTCGAACAGCCAGCCGTGGTAGCAGCAGCGGATGCCGCGCTCCTCGATCTTGCCGTAGTACAGCGTCGTGCCGCGATGGCAGCAGCGCGGATAGACAAGCCCCGGCCGTCCCTGCCCGTCGCGGAACAGGATCAGCTCCTCGCTCAAAAGCTTCACCGGCCGTGGCGTGGCGCCGGCGTCGGCGGCGAGGCCGACGGGATGCCAGTAGCGGCGCAGAAGCTCGCCCATCGGCGTGCCACGGCCGACCTCGGTCAATTTGGCGTTGTAGGCGGGCGGCTTGCGCGCATAGGCGGAGCCGACGTCGTTGAGGCTCATGGCTATTCCACCTTGGCGCCCGATTGGCGGATCAGCTCGGCCCAGATCGGCGTCTCGCGCGCCAGCATGTCGGCCAGTTCCTTGGGCGTCGAGCCGACCGGGGTCTGGCCCTGGGCGATCATCTTTTCGGCGACCGCAGGTTCGCTGACCACCGCTTTGATCTCGCGCGACATGTGGTCGACGATGTCGGCGGGCGTGCCGGCCGGCGCATAGGCCGCGACGAACAGGCTGAGGTCGAAGCCCGCGATCAGCTGCTCGGCGAAGGTCGGCAGCTCGGGCATCGAGGCCGAGCGCTTGGATCCCGCGACCGCCAGCGGCTTGACGCGGCGGGCCTCGATCTGCGGCTTGGCGCTGGTCGGGCTGGCCCAGGTGATGTCGAGCGTGCCGTTGGCGACGTCCTGGATCGCCGGCACGTCGCCGCGATAGGGCACGTGGCTGTACTTGCCGCCCAGCGCCTGCTCGAACATCAGGCCATAGAGATGGCCGCTCGAGCCGATGCCCCAGCTGCCGTAGGTGGCAGGCCGTCCCAGCTCCTTCACCCACTTGGCCATGCCGCGCAGGTCGCTGTACGGCGCGTCGGCCTTCACCAGCACGAGGATGGTGCCGAGCGACACCAGCGACACCGGGATCAGGTCCTTGGCCGGATCGAACGGCAGCTTGGAGAAGAGCGACGGGTTGTTGGTGTGGGTCGAGTTGGTGGTGATCAGGAAGGTGTAGCCGTCGGGCGCTGCCTTGGCGACGATCTCGGAGCCGACGATGGTGTTGGCGCCGGGCTTGGGGTCGACCAGGACCTGTTGGCCGAGCTTGGCCGTCAGCCCCTCGGCGATGACGCGCACCAGGGCATCGATCGCGCCGCCCGGGTTGAACGGCACGACGATGCGGATGGGCTTGGTCGGCCAGGCGCCTTGCGCCCCGGCGGGCGACGAGAGCAACGGTGCCGCGAGCGCCGCCGTGACGACGCTTCGCCGTCCTATCGCTTTTCGCGACATTGCTTCGTTCCTCCCTGCACTCGGCCCTGAGCGGCCCGGACTTTACTCAGGGTCACAGCCGATTCATAGAGTTTGAGCCATGACAGACAGACCCCAACCCCAAATCCGCCGCCTGATGCCAGCCGACGCGCCGCTGTTCCGGGAGATCCGGCTGGAAGCGCTTCAACAGGCCCCGGAGGCTTTCGGCAGCAGCTTCGAGCAGGAGTGCTCGCAGTCGCTGGCCCAGTTCGAAGCGGTTCTCACGAAGGCGGATGTCTTCGGGGCATTCCGCGGAACCGATCTTCTCGGCATGGCCGGCTACCGCACCCAAGCCGGAGCCAAGCAAGCTCACAAGGGCTTCCTGTGGGGCATGTATGTTCGCCCCGGCGCGCGTGGGACCGGCGTCGCCAAACCTCTCGTCGAAGCGGTTCTCGCTCATGCGCGCGAGCGCGTCGAGCTGGTTCAACTGACCGTCGTCAAAGAGAACGAAGCCGCGCAGCGGCTCTATCGCCGTTGCGGATTTGTCGAGTACGGACATGAAGTCCACGCCTTGAAGCAGAACGGGCGCTACTACGATGAAGTTCTCATGGCTGTCGCACTCGACCCGCGGACCTAAGGCGCCAGACACGCACCTGCACCGTCAGACCTTCTGCGACCAGTAGGCATCGATGCCGAGACTGGCCCGCCAGCCCGCCGTCGCCTCGGCCTTGGGCGGCTCCAGGGGGATGCCGGAGCCGTCCGCCACACGGGTGATGGCGTCGAAGCCTGCGATCACCGCCGCGGCGTCCGTCATCGCTTCGTTGCCCAGAGCGGCCACAAGCACCGATCGCGTGGCGTCGACATCGCCTGCGACCGCCAAGGCGGCGTCGGCGAAGGCCAGCAACTCGGCTTCATGAGCGACGCCGCTGCCGCTGCTGCCGTCGACGATGCCCTCGAAGTGGTAGTCCGTGCCGCTGTGCCTGCCGCTCCCCCGGAGCAGGGCCAGATGGCTGGCCGTTCAATAGAGGCACTGGTTGCGGACAGCGACTCGGGCCGCCAGCATTTCGATCTGCGCGTGACCGATCGCACGATATTCGCGGCCGAAGTCGCGCATGGCATCCTGCGGCAGGTACATGGTCTCGAACATGTCCCAGAACTGCATCATCGCCGCCGGAACGAGGCTGAGCGCACGATGCACGTTGCCGCCGATGCGGCCGGCCGAGCTGTAGAGCGGCGGATCGTCGGGCGCGACGTCTTCCGGCGCCAACATCGGCATCCAGCCCAATCCCGGCTTTGCGCCTTTCGGACGCCGCCGGCTCGGTTCGCCGGGCGTCGCCTGCGGGACTGCTCGCAACGTCGTGCCGAGCGCGCGGTCGAAGGTGTCCACTGCCGTCGTGATCGCCACCACCGACAGCAGCTCGACATAGGCTTCATCGGCCAGTTCCGCCGAGGTCGTGCGGCGATACCACGCCTCCGAGAGCCGTCCGGGATCACTGACGATGCGATGGATGGCCTCGACGGCCGACGGCGACAAATCGCTCGCCGTGTCGTGACGGCCTGCAACGGCATGCGGCGACAGCGCCGTCTTGCGCTTGGCGCAGAGGGCGCAGGCGCGTGCCGCTCGCGCCTCGCGAACGATGTTCAGGCGGTCTGCACCGGTCCACCACACGCCAGGCTCGCCCAGCGCGCGCCAGGCTTTGGGCAATGCGTCTGTCAATTCTTGCCGCATGGTGAAAATCTAGGCGGCAGACGCCGGCCCGTCGAGGCCATACACTGCCTCCCAAGGGAGTGAAACTGCGTGCCGCTCTGGATACCGATCACCATCTTCGCTGCGCTGTGTCAGAACATCCGCACGACGATGCAGCAGAAGATACGGGGCGTGCTGAGCGTCGATGGCGCCAACTTCGTCCGCTACCTCTACGGTGCGCCGCTGGCGCTCGCGGCGCTGGCCTTCCTGGTGTTCGGCACCGGCCGGCAGGTGCCGACCATCACCCTCGCCTTCCTCGGCCTGGTCACCATCGCGGGCGTCGCCCAGATCGTGGCGACGTCGCTCATGATCCACGCCTTCTCGCTGCGCAACTATGCCGTCGGCACGGTCTATTCCAAGACCGAGACGGTGTGGGTGGCGCTGTTCGCCACCTACATCTCCCATGAGCCGCTGCACCTGCTGGCGTGGATGGGGATCCTGGTCTGCCTCGGCGGCGTGGCGATCCTGAGCGTGCGCGGCTCGTTCGCCAATGTCCGCAGCGTGCTGGCCGACCTCACCCACAAGGGCGCGCTCTACGGCATGCTCTCAGGCGCGATCTTCGCCATCGCCGCCGGCACCATCCGCGAGGCCTCCAAGCTCATTCCCGACGGCGACTTCTGGGTGCGCGGCATCACGGTGCTGGCCTGCATGAACACCATCCAGGTCGTGCTGATGGGAATCTATCTCGCGCGCCGCGACCGGCCGCAGCTCGGCAAAGTGTGGGTCAACTGGCGCTCGTCGATCTGGGTCGGCATCTTCAGCGTGTTGGGCTCGGCGGGCTGGGCGCTGGCCATGACCCTGGAGAACGCCGCGCTGGTGCGTGCGGTCGGCCAGATCGAGCTTGTGTTCACGTTCATTGCCTCGCATCTGGTGCTCAAGGAACGGCCGTCGGCCGGCGAGTGGCTCGGCAGCATCCTGGTGATCGGAGGCGTCGTCCTCATCCTCATTGGCCGGTGATTGGAATGACCGATAACAGACCGCTGCACGGCGTGCGCGTCCTCGATTTCTCGACCACCATCGCCGGGCCGCACTGCACGCGCCTGCTGGCCGACATGGGCGCCGACGTGATCAAGGTCGAGGCGCCCGACGGCGAACTGATGCGCAGCCGGCCGGTGCAGCGCAACGGTGCGGGCACCATGTTCGGCCAGCTCAATGCCGGCAAGCGCTGCATCGCGCTCGACCTCAAGAAACCCGAGGCGATTAAGGCGGTGAAGGCGCTGGTGAAGACGGTCGACATCGTGGTCGAAAATTACCGGCCGGGGGTGATGAAGCGGCTGGGGCTCGACTATCCCGAGCTCGCCAAGATCAATCCCAGGATCATCTACGGCGCCATCTCCGGTTACGGGCAGACCGGCCCGGCCGCCGGTCGGCCGGCCTATGCGCCGGTCATCCACGCCTCGACCGGCTACGACATGGCGCATCTGTTCTACCAGCAGGGCCGGCAGCGGCCGGACAATTGCGGCATCTTCGTCGCCGACTATGCGAGCGGCGCCTATGCGGTGGGCGGCATCCTGGCGGCGCTGCACCAGCGCCATGTCACCGGCAAAGGCCAGATGGTCGACGTGTCGATGTTCGAGGCCCTGGTTGGGATGCTTCTGGGCGAGGTCAACCGCGCGCAGTTCGACTTCGAGATGCCGTCGCGGCCGATGTACGGACCGGTCGAGGCCAAGGACGGCTACGTCATGCTGGCGACGGCGAGCGAGCGCACCTTCCAGGACATGGCGACGGCGGCCGGCCGGCGCGACTGGCTGACCGATCCGCGCTTCGAGAACTATGCCGACCGGCGCATGAACTGGGACAAGTTCGTCGACGAGTTCGAGGCATGGTCCCGGACGCTGACGGTCAAGGAGTGCGTGGCCGCGCTCGAGAAGCACGGCGTGCCCTGCTCGCCCTATCTCACCGTCACCGAGGCGCTGAAGGACCCGCAGGTCGAGCATCGCGGCTCGCTCTGCACCATCGAGGACAGTGCGGGCACCTACAAGTCGCCGGCGCCGCCCTTCCGCTTCTCCGGCTCGCCCGTGCAGAGCGGGCCCAAGGTCGCGGACCTCGGCGAGCATACCAGGAGCGTCCTGCAGGAAGCCGGCCTCAGCGAGGCCGAGATCAAGGCCTTGGCCAAGTGACAATCGATCTGCGTACGCCGATCCTCGTTGGGTGCGGCCAGATCACTGACACGACCGGCAAGCCCTCCAGCGAACGGTCCAACGTCGCCTTCTGTGCCGAGGCGGCCGGCCTTGCGCTGGCCGACACCGGCGCCGCGATTGGCGCCGCCGCCCTTGGCCGCAAGATCGACACCGTCGCCGTGCTGGAATTCTTTCCCGACATCAGCCCGCGCTTCGCCTCGCCGTTCGGCCGCTGCAGCAATCCGCCCAAGGCGGTCGCCAACCGGCTGGCCGCGGCGCCGCGCCAGCTCCTCTACACGCACTCCGGGGGCAACATGCCCCAGTACCTGGTCAACCGCTTCGCCGAGGAGATCGCCAACGGCGAGACCGAGCTCGCCCTGGTGTGTGGCGCCGAGCTGCTGCGCTCGACCCAGAACGCGCGCAAGGCGGGCCTCAAGATCGACCACAACGAGGACCCCGGCGGCGAGCCGGCGCGCATCGGCGACAAACGCTTCGGCTTCTCCGACGAGGAGGCCCGCCACGAGCTGCGTGCCGCCATCCACTTCTATCCCCTGCTGGAGAACGCCATCCGCGGCGGCCTGAAGCGCGACGTGGCCGGCCACATGACGGCCATGGGCCGCCTGTTCGAGCGCCTGGCCGCCGTCGCCAAGGCCAACCCGTTGGCGACGCGGCGCGAGGGATATGGCGCCGAGCGGCTGGCCACGATCTCCGACGACAATCGGTGGATCTGCTTCCCCTACCCGCGGCTGATGAATTCCAATGCCATCATCGACCAGGCCGCAGCGGTGCTCATGACCTCGGTCGGGAAGGCGCGCGACTGGGGCATCCCGCCGGAGCGCTGGGTGTTCCTGCACGGCTGCGCCGACGGCACCGACACCTGGGTCGTGTCCGAGCGCGAGCGGCTCGACGCCTCGCCCGCGATCAGGGGCTGCGCGCGTATTGCGCTCGACATGGCGGGCAAGAGCGTGGCCGACGTTGCCGCCTTCGACCTCTACAGCTGCTTCCCCTCGGCGGTCGAGGTGGCGATGAAGGAGATCGGGATCGCCGACGACGATCCGCGCCCGATCAGCGTCACCGGCGGGCTCCCGTTCTTCGGCGGCCCGGGCAACAACTACGTCACCCACTCGATCGCCGAGATGATGAACGTGGTGCGCAAACGGCCCGGCTCATTCGGCATGGTGACGGCCAACGGCAACTACCTCACCAAGCACTCGGCCGGCCTCTACTCGACCGAGCCGACCAAGGGCCCGTGGCGGCGCGAGGATCCCAAGAGCTTGCAGGCCGAGCTCGACCGGCAGCCGAAGCAGCGCGTGAATACCAAGCCTGGCGGGACGGGAACGATCGAGACTTATTGCGTCGCTTACGGCAAGGATGCGCCGGAAAAGGCCTATATCCTTGGCCGGCTCGACGGCTCTGGCGATCGTTTCGTCGCCATGACGGGTAACGATCCAGCCTTGCTGGCCGACATGCTGACGACGGAGCAGCTTGGGCGTAAGGTATCGGTCGCCGAGAAAGACGGACGAAACGTCTTCCATCCG
>DATGZZ010000661.1:0-6191 GCA_035296945.1 Reyranella sp. | reverse complement strand
GACGCCGTCCAGGTAGTTGCCGATGAAGGTGCCGGGACCGCAGCCGACGTCCAAAACCTTGCCTACCCCGTCCAGGCGGGCGGCGACGGCACGGAACTTCAGGTCGTGCCAGAAGAACCGTACCCCTGCCCTGCGCTGATGGATCTCGTCGTAAAAGCCCGCCGGAATGTCTTTGTCGTAGTCGTAGCCAGGGGTCGCCATTGCCTCTTCTCGGGCCATGGCGACCATTCTACACGGAATCATTGCCGGGAGCGCGCCACTCCGTGGCGCTCATGAAGTCAGCGGACCCAACACCACCTCACCCTGAGGAGCGCCCGAGGGGCGCGTCTCGAAGGGTGGGCGACATCACGACTGGTTCCCACCCTTCGAGACGCATCGCTTCGCGATGCTCCTCAGGGTGAGGCGAGCGGGTTGCTCGACCGGTCATGAGGCCACTGCGTGGCGCTCCCAGCAACGCTCAGTCCGCCGCCGACCTCTTAGGCACCATGCAGAAGCCCTGCGCCTCGATGCCGAGCGGGGGATTGAACTTCGAGCGGAAGTTCTCCATGGCGATGGCCGCCGTCAGCTCGACGATCTGCGGCTCGGTGAAGTGCTTCTTCAGCTCGGCGAAGAAAGCCTCGTCGACCTTCTGGCCGGTCGTAGTGATGCGCTCGGCATATTCCAGCGCCAGCCGCTCCATGGGGCTGAAGAGCTTGCTGGTCCGCCAGTCGAGAACCTCCGCCAGCTTCTCCGAACCGCCGTCACTTTCCACCGCACGGGCGGAATTGATGTCAATTCAAAATGGGCAGCCGTTGATGGTGGCGACGCGGACATAGACCAGCGGCAACAGCGCCTTGGGCAACAGCCCCGACTGCTCGATCGACTGGCCGAGCAGGCCGGCGGCGCGCAGGATCGGCGGGCAGTGCGCCAGCACCTTGGTGGGATTGAGCAGGCCGCCGAACATCTCGCGTTGCCTGTCGAAAATCGCCTTCAAGGTCGGATCGCCGCCGTCCTCCTCGATTTCGCTCACTCGGGGCATGAGTGCTCCTTCTTCCTTGTGCAACGGGCCAACCGTAGCGCCATCGGCAGAGACGAGGCGACCGACGTTTTCTCATGCAGACCTGCGCAAGATTGGCGCTACCATCGGCGCATGGCACGGGTTGGCAGGTTGAGTTACGGCTGGATCATCGTTGCCGCGGGCATGCTGATGACCTGCGTCGCCATGGGCTCGATGTTCTCGCTGGCGGTGTTCCTGCAGCCGATGTCGGAAGACACCGGCTGGTCGCGCACCGGCATCTCGACGGCCATGACCATCGACTTCCTGGCCATGGGCTTCTCCGCCTTCGCCTGGGGCGCCATCAGCGACCGCCATGGCGCGCGCATCGTCGTGCTGCTGGGCGGCCTGCTGCTCGGCCTCGGACTTGTCCTGGCCAGTCGTGCGACAAGCCTGCTGGAGTTCCAGCTCCTGTTCGGCGTGATCATCGGGCTGGCGGCCGGCGCCTTCTACGCGCCGATGATGGCCGTGGCCTCGGGCTGGTTCGAGCACAACCGTAGCCTGGCCGTCGCGCTGGTCTCGGCCGGGCTCGGCATGGGTCCGCTCACCGTGGCGCCGTTCGCGCGCTGGCTGATCACGAATTACGACTGGCGCCCGGCGATGCTGGTGGTCGGCGTCACCGCTTGGCTCCTGCTCATACCGGCAGCGCTGCTGATCCGCCGTCCGCCGGTCGTCCTCGATCCCAATCCACCCACGCCCGGCGTCGCGACGCCGGTGGCGGCACGGGCGCCCGAGCCGCGCATGAGCGCGGCTGAAGCGCTGCGCACGCCGCAATTCGCGGCACTGGCGCTGGCTCACTTCGCCTGCTGCGCGGCGCACTCGGGGCCGATCTTCCACATGGTGACCTTCGCCCTCGGCTGCGGAATCTCGGCGATGGCGGCGGTCAGTGTCTACAGCCTGGCCGGCCTGTCAGGCCTGGGCGGCCGCCTGCTGCTGGGCGTGCTGTCCGACCGGCTGGGCGCCAAGCCGGTGCTGGTCGCCGGCCTGATGGTGCAGGCGCTGGGCGCCGGCGCCTATATTTTCGTCCGCGAGCTCGGCGAGCTCTATGCGCTGTCGGTGCTGTTCGGCATGGCCTATGGCGGCGTGATGCCGCTCTACGCCATCCTGGCGCGCGACTATTTCGGCGCGCACATCATGGGCACAATGTTCGGCGCGATCTCGGCGGTGGCGAGCCTCGGCATGGCCTTCGGTCCGTGGGCCGGCGGCTGGGTGTTCGACACCTATGCCAGCTACTCGTGGCTCTATATCGGCTCGTTCTCGGTCGGCCTCGCCGCCGTGGCGGTGGCGCTCACCTTCAAGCCGGTGCCGGCTGCAGCCAAGCTGAGACCCGCGTAAGCTCTCATGCTCCCTTCGGGAAGGAACATCGACCCATGCGCACTCGGATATCGACGACCATAGGGTTGGGCCTGGTCCTGGCCGGCTGCCAAGCCCCTTACGGCAAAGGCGTGCCCGTCGCCGCCCAGCCTGCCAGTTTGGTCTGCGCGGGCTACGGCCTGCGCGTCGGTACGCCGACCTACGACACGTGCGTCGCCTACCAGGAATCTCGCGCCCAAGCCTATCCAAGCCAGCCGGTGCCGCCCTATCGGCTGGACCAGTACAACAACAGGATCGACGCCCAAGGCTATCGCGTCGATGGCACGGGCCACCGCATGCCCGTCGACAGCCTCTATTATCGTCCTTAGGACGAGCCTCAGAAACTCAGCAGCTTCGCCTGAACGCCGCCCTCGAGGGCGGCGATCTTCTTCAGCAGCGCGGGCGAGATCGGCTGCTCGACCTGGCCAGCGCGATCGCCGAGCCGGCCGGGGCCGCCGCGGCCGAGATGGAAGGTCGCGATGTTGACCTTGCCCTCGCCCAGAAGCGTGCCAATGCGGCCGATGACGTGGTCGGCGACAAGCGGTCGCCGTCACCTACCACAATGGCCACGGCCGTTTGCAGGCCCACCGAGTGCGAAAAGCCCGTCCGGAAGACGTCCGGACGGGCCTTGCGTAGCGGCAAGAGTTCCTGGCGGTCAGCCACCCGCGCGCGCGGGCTTGCGACGTTCGTATTTGTAGTCCGGCATGGCCTTCAGGGTATCCTTGGTCCAGTTGGTGGTGAGCATCAGGTCCTTGCCGTCGCGGCCGACCTTCAGGTCGGACCACTTCACGGCGACGTGCTTGGTACCCACGCCAAGGAAGCCGCCCACCGAGACCACGACCGAGTCGACGGCGCCCTTGGCATCGAGATAGACGTCCTCGATCGAACCGACCGTTTCCTTGGCGGCGTTGTGGACCTTGGCGCCGATCAGGGCATTGCCGGAGACGGCGCCGCGGACGTTGAAGTCGCCCGTCGATTCGGTGGCCGTGGTCGCAGCCGTGCGGTCAGCCGGCGCCGGATTCACCCGATCGTTGGCAGCCGTGTACGGGCCGGTGTCGCTGAAGACCTGGCCGCGCAGCTTGGCGTCGCGATAGGTATAGGGCGCCATCGCCTTCAGCTGGTCCTTGGTCGCGTTGATCACGACCTTGTTGCCGTTGTCGCTGATGCGCAGGTCCTTCCAGGCCACGCGCACATGGCGCTCACCCACGCCCAGGAACCCGCCGACGCCCAGGATCACGCTGTCGACCTTGCCGTCGGCATTGATGTAGACCGATTCGATCTCGCCCACCGTCTCGTCCTGCGGGTTCTTGACGTTGCGGCCGATCAGCTTCTTGGCGTCGGCGCCCGATGGCATGGCCGCGACCTGGGGATCGGCCGCCCGGGGCGGCGTGGTCGCCTGCTGGGCGTAAGCGGCGCTGGCGCCGACCGTCAAAAGGCCAGCAAGGAACAGATGCTTGATCATGAAACCTCCATGGTTCTGGATGCCGTTCAAACGAGGGACGCACCGGCGCGTTGCGCCCCGGGCGCGCGAAACGTCCCGACACGGCCCCTGTCGAGCGTGTTCCATGCCGCAACATCCCGCGTAGCCGGCCTCCGAATGTCCGGCGAAAGGAAAGTCAATTCACCCCGCCGGATGAGTGGCCGATAAAGCGTGCTGCATGGATGCAATCAACTTGAGGTTCGGGCTATGGCACTGGGCATTTGTTCATTGAAGGTGTTGTGCCTGCCACGCGAACCGTGATCGCTGCAAGCGATGACATTGCCCGACCGCCGTCATCAAGGCGAAGGCGTTGGCGATGGTGGTTGTCCAACTACTCTTGGCCAGTCCAAACCACGAGCATCAAGGCGCATGCGAACGCCGCCAGCATGGCCTGCGCCGCGATGCTGAGCAGGTCGGTGTCGAATGCCATATCGATCAAGGAGCATGGCAGAAGCAGCCCGCCGGCACTGATGCCTGCGACTTGGCACACCGCCATTAGTGTCTCGCGACTGTCCTGCACCGCTCTCCCCTTGCCGTTGGCGGAAACCGGGCGCACGTATCCGCCCGGCCCGTTCCCAGACGCAACGCAAGCGACACATCCAAGAGAGTAACTTCTGTAGGCTACGTTAAGTTTCAGCTTGTAACCTTTCTAAGGAATCCACACGAGACGCCAAACGAACGCGGATCGTGGCGAAAGATGTGTGCCGCACCGCTGCAATCAACTTGGGCTTCGAGCGCCACGGCAGGCATTTGTTCATCGACGGTGTTCTTCGAGTGCTGATAATGGCGCGGCGCCACCGTCGTGCGAGTGTTGACGCGACTGGAAATGGTCACCCCCTGGTGGCGGCAAGTGGCATCCAGCCATGGCCAGTCGCTTGCTGAGTCGACTCCAACGACCAGACACAGGCCCGAAACCTCGCCTATGGCTTGCCGAGGCCGTCTCGCTCAGCGGGGACAGGCACGTTTGACCATCTGCGTCCTCCAGCCGTTGGGAGCGCTTCTTTTCATGGCGCGCATGGGCTGTGAGTGGGCCAGAGGCCCGCGCTCCGTCAGAAACTCAGCAACTTCGCCTGCACGACGCCCTCGAGGGCGGCGATCTTGACCATGAGGTCGGGCGAGATCGGCTGGTCGACCTGGACCAGGGCGATCGCCGAACCGCCGGGCGCGTCGCGGCCGAGATGGAAGGTGGCGATGTTGACCTTGCTCTCGCCCAGCAGCGTGCCCAGGCGGCCGATGAAGCCCGGCTTGTCGTCGTTGGTGATGTAGAGCATGTGCGGGGCGAACTCGGCCTTCGGGTGTTTCGTCAATTGCCGGGACGCCGGCTGCCACCTGATGGTCGTAGTGCTCAAGCACTTGCCCAAGATCGCGCGGATCGAAATCGGTGCCGCAGAAAGGACAATGCTCGATGTGCACCGCCGTCGGCTCCGAAGGAACACCCAGCGGCTGCAATAACGGTCCCGCCTCAATGCCGGCTCTCGTCGTCGACGAACATCCAGCCATCCAGATGCAGCCCGTCGTAGTCGATGACGCCGGGCGTCACCTCGCGCGCGGTTCGCTCGTAGCTGCGCTTGAAGGCAGGCGACCAGGGAACCATGCGATCGCGCTGGCGATCATGGACCAGCGCCGGTTCGGAGGGGTCGAACTCGCTCATCGGGCGACAGAGCGGCGTCGGCACGGACGACGCGTGCTCGCGCCGGGCGACGCGGCGCGCGGTCATGGCGACAGAGGCCGCAGCGGCGCCTCGGCCTCGGCCGCGTGCTCGAGGTCGCGCTGAACGCCGAACACCAGATCGGAGAGCATGTCGTCGGCATAGCCGTCGATGGCGTAGGACACGTCCTTCGCCGAGATGTCATACTTGTCGGCAACCGCCTCCAGCACCTGGCGGAGGCGGGCCTTGGCCTCTCTCAAATCGGCGTTGAGCTCCGCCAGGCGTTCATACGGCGGCGCGTGGCGGTTGGGGGCCCCGGTCGACGGACCAAAGGCAGGCCATTGCGGTTGTGCGGTCATGCTGCGCTCCGCTTCGAGGGTTTGCCGGTGCGATTGCCTGTACGACTGTTGCGGTTTGCTGCCTTCGGCTTGCGCGGCGAGTCCCCGAGGCTTGCGCGCAACGCCGCCATGAGGTCGACCACCTTCGACTCTTGTCCGGCGTCGGCCGACGGCTTGACTGGACGGCCTTTCATCTTCTGCTGGATCACGCCGCGCAGGGCGTCCTCGTAGCGGTCCTTGAACTCGGACGGATCGAAGTCGCCTGCCTGCTGCGCGATGATCTTGCCGGCGATGTCGAGCATGCGCGCATCGGGCCGCGGCAGCTCGGGCGATGCGAGC
>DATGZZ010000660.1:0-12968 GCA_035296945.1 Reyranella sp. | reverse complement strand
CCGTCGTCGATCCGGTCTTGGAGGCCGTCGCCTCGACCTGCTCGGTGATGGCGAGGTCCATGTCGGTGGCGGCGAGGCTCAGCCGCCCCTTCTGCGCCGTGATCAGGACATTGGACAGGATGGGGATCGTGTTGCGCCGCTCGACCACACTCTGCACATGGGCCAGCGCCTTCAGGAGGGCTGCCCGTTCGATCGTCAGTTTCATGGGTTGGTCGCTATAACGAGGGGCCAAAAAGCGGTTTTAGACACCCCGTTTCGCGGGCCTTAAATGGCCTTGGCGGAACGGTTGCAGACTATAGCACGACGGGCCTTGGCGGGAAGCAATTTCGCTCGGAATTTGAGGCGCTTAAGCCCCTGAAGCCAAAGCAAAACGGGGCCCTTCCGGACCCCGTTTCACGCCTCTCCCCGGGAGATGCCTAGCCCTGCAACTGGCGCTTGAGCAACTCAACGTCTTCTGCAATCGAAAGATCGGAGATCTTGAGCTCCTCGATCTTGCGGACGGCATGCATGACCGTGGTGTGGTCGCGGTTGCCGAAGCGCTTGCCGATCTGCGGCAGGCTCAAGGTCGTGAGCTGCTTGGCGAGATACATCGCGACCTGCCGCGGCCGCGCCACCGAACGTGCACGCCGGGGCGAGCTCATCTCGGCGAGCTTGATGTTGTAGTGCGCCGCCACGCGCTGCTGGATCTCATCGACCGTCACCTTGCGGTCGGCTTGGCGCAACAGATCGTGCAGGACGTCCTGCGCCATCTCGACGGTGATCTCACGACCAATCAGCTGGCCGTGGGCGACGACGCGGTTCAAGGCACCTTCGAGCTCGCGGATGTTGGTGCTGATCTTGTGCGCCAGGAATTCCAGCACCGCGACCGGCACCGGCACCCGCGCGCCTTCGGCCTTGGTCTGCAGGATCGACAGACGCAGCTCATAGGTCGAGGAGTGGATGTCCGCCACCAGGCCGCTGCCCAGGCGCGAACGCATGCGCTCCTCGATGTCCTGCAGCTCGCTCGGCGGCTTCTCCGAGCTCAGCACGATCTGCTTGTTTTGCTCAACCAGAGAATTAAAGGTGAAGAAGAACTCGTCCTGGCTCGCTTCCTTGCCGCAGATGAACTGCACGTCGTCGACCATCAGCACGTCAACGTTGCGGAACAGCTCCTTGAACTGGCCGGTGTTCTTGGTGCGCAGCGCCTGGATGAAGCGGTTCACGAAGCTCTCGGCCGTGAGATAGAGCACCCGGGTCTTGGGATCGCGCTCACGGATGGCGTGCCAGATGGCATGCATCAGGTGGGTCTTGCCCAGGCCCACGCCGCCGAAAATATAGAGCGGGTTGCGCTCAGGCAGCGGCCGGTCCTGCTCGGCGATGTTGCGGGCGGCGGCATAAGCGAACTCGTTGGGCTTGCCGACCACGAAGTTGGCGAAGGTGTAGCGCGCCTCGGGGCCCTGGAAACCCTCCTCGCCACCGCGGCCGATCGCCGGGCCCAGGCGCGGCATCGCCGACGACTGGTAGTTCTGCGGCGAGGTCGGCACCGGCGGCATGGCGATGATGTCGTTGGCCCGGCGCGGCGCCGGCGGCGGCACGAGGTTGACCTCGACGCTCGACACCTCGGCGTGCACCGCCTGCCAGTAGGCCAGCACCCGGTCGCCATAGTGGCGGGCGACCCAGTCGCGCACGAAGCGCGTCGGGGCATAGAGGCGGAGCTTGCCGGTTTCGAGCTTGCCGAGCTCGACCTCGCCGAACCACGTCTTGAAGGCCTTGTCGCCGATTTCCTTGCGCAACCGATCGCAGACGCGCACCCAGTGCGCTTCCAGCTCCTTTCGGCCCGCAACTTCTTCCATTTCGGCCCCCGCCATTGTCTTTTGTTCGTACGACGCTGCGTTCTTATTGTTGCCTGTCACCGGCGCTTGAATTCGGTTCATTATGATTGTCTCCACGGAAGTCCCGCTGCCTTCCAACCCCCTGCCGCGCCGCGCTTGGCCTGCGCATCCAGGGGCCCCTCGAAGCCGTCAGCTACATTGAGACATGTACTGTAGCCGGCCGCGGTCATGGCTTTCGCCGCCGCGGCCGAACGTGCTCCACTCCTGCATATGAACAGCAGCGGCGCTTCCTTGTCAGCGAGCGCGCCCGAGAGGGCGGCCACGAATTCGGGGTTGGGCTGCATGCTGGGAAACACCTGCCATTCGATCAGCGCCGGCTTCTTGCCCAGCGTCTCGAGATCGGGCAGGCCGACATAGTTCCATTCCGCTCGGGTGCGGCAGTCGATCAGGATCGCGTCCTTGTGCTCGCTCAGGATCTTCCAGGCTGTCGTCGGGGCCACGTCGCCGGCATAGCCGGCGGCAGGGGAGACCTCGTACGTGCCCGCGATCTTGTCGTCTTTCGCCATGGCCCCCCGCTCTTCATTTTACGAAGCAGGCTGCTCAGACACGAGCCAATGATCTACGATGGACACACAGCGCACGAATGACAATGGCGGATCGAGATGAGCGTCGTTAGAGGGGACGCTGTCTTGTTTCGATCGACCGTCGTCAGGTGGCTGCGGCTTGCTCCCTCGTTCGTCTTTCCAGCGAGGTGGTTGCCCCCCATCCTCACCTTGGCTCGCGTCTTTGCGCCCCACGCTCCGTCGCGATGAGCCGACTCTTAGACAGACTCTTCGAGCTTCGCAAACGATTCACAGCGGCAACGAAGCAGGCTATTCATGCTGTTCTTCCGTCGAGTCGATTGACATCGTCTCGAAAGCGATTCTCTTTCGGTCGCCGCGCCGAACGCCGCTCAATATCTAGCGCCTGATCGCGCGCCCGGTCCGATAAAAGCGAATTGTATGTTATTCGCCCAATTGGCGGCCAAATGTTCTCGGGTGCGACGCTCAAAAAAAATCTCAAAAAAAAATTCTCGAAAAATATTCGACGCGATCGGCTGAAAAAGAAAACGCCGCTCGTTGGAGCGGCGTTCACGGTGGCTGATGTCGATGCGAATGCCGCTACGCCATCGCCTTGATACGCGCGGCGAGGCGCGACACGCGACGCGCGGCAGCATTCTTGGTCACGATGTGCTTGGTAGCACCACGCTGGATCTCCGGCTGCGCGCTGCGCAGCGCTTCCGCGGCGGCCTTCTTGTCGCCCGCCTTGATCGCTTCCTCGACCTTCTTGATCGAGCCACGGACGCGGCTGCGGCGTGCGGTGTTCACGGCGGTGCGGCGCTTCGTCTGGCGTGCGCGCTTCTCGGCCGACTTGTGACTAGCCATCTATTCCTCGTGCTTCGGAAGGGCGGGTGTATACGGGCCAGCCGGCAGGCGGTCAACCCCGGCAAAACCCGCCATTTAACGGTGTTTCCAGTTGGGCTTACGCTTGTCGGCAAACGCAGCCATGCCTTCGGCGCGGTCTTCGAAGGCGAAGGTCGCATGGAAGGTGCGGCGTTCGAAGCGCACGCCCTCGGACAATGTCGTCTCAAAGGCGCGGTTGACCGCCTCCTTAGCGACCATGGTGGCGGGCAATGACATGCCGGCAATCTTCTCGGCGGTCGCGATCGCATCGTTCATGAGATCGACAAGCGGGACCACGCGGCTCACCAGGCCGCAGCGCTCGGCTTCGGCGGCGTCCATCATGCGGCCGGTCAGCACGAGGTCCATGGCCTTCGATTTACCGACGAAGCGCGGCAGGCGCTGGGTGCCGCCGGCGCCGGGGATGGTGCCCAGCGTGATCTCGGGTTGGCCGAACTTCGCAGTGTCGGCTGCAATGATGAAGTCGCACATCATGGCCATCTCGCAGCCACCGCCCAGCGCATAGCCCGCGACGGCGGCGATGATCGGCTTGCGGACCTGGCTCACCTTCTCCCAGCCGACGGTGATGAAGTCCTTCAGGAAGACGTCCTGGTAGGTCTGATCCTTCATCTCCTTGATGTCGGCGCCGGCGGCGAACGCCTTGTCGCTGCCGGTGAGCACCACGCAACCGATGCCTGGATCGGCCTCGAAGGCATCGAGCGCCTGACCCAGCTCGCGCACCAGTTCGGCGCACAACGCGTTCAGCGCCTTCGGTCGATCGAGGCGGATGATGCCGACCCGGCCTTTGGTCTCGGTCTTGATGTTCTGATAGGCGGTCACGTTGTCCTCCAGCGTGAGCGCCGTGTTAGCCGATTTTTGCGTCGGAAAGTAGTTAGCGCCCTCCTTCGCTCCTTCCGCCTTCGCCAAGGCTTCGGCGGACGGGGTTACCCTCCGAAGCTCCGCCAGGAGCATAGGAGGGCGAAGCTACGGAGGACTAACGCTGGCAGTGCGCGCAATAGAAGGTCGAGCGGCCCGACTGCACCAGGCGTTTGACGATCTTGCCGCAGGTGCGGGTCGGACAGGGCGCGCCGGCGCGATCGTAGACGTTGAACCGGGTCTGGAAGTAGCCGAGCTCGCCACCCGGCTGGACATGGTCGCGCAAGGTCGAGCCGCCGTCGTCGATCGAGCGCAGCAGTACCTGCTTGATGGTGGCGACCAGCCGGTCGGCGCGCTCGCCCTGCACGGTATGCGCGGAGCGGCGCGGCGAGATGCCGGCCAGGAACAGCGCCTCGCACGCATATATATTGCCGACCCCGACCAGGGTCTTCTGGTCGAGCAGGGCGGCCTTGATGGGCGTCTTGCGTCCC
Source organism: Reyranella sp. (assembly GCA_035296945.1). Lineage (GTDB taxonomy): Bacteria > Pseudomonadota > Alphaproteobacteria > Reyranellales > Reyranellaceae > Reyranella. The sequence continues at coordinate 8,351 of DATGZZ010000660.1, read as the reverse complement.
TTGAGACGACTGGCGAGCGCCGTGCCGTCGAAGGTCTCGTCGAGCGGCTCGGGCCCCAGGCCCTTGAACAGCTTGTGCTTGGGCACGGCCCCGTCGGCTGCCAGCAGCATCAGGCCGAACCGGCGTGCGTCGTTGAAACGGACCTGCCAGCCCTCGTCGGTTTCGAACACGACATGGTCGTGGCGCTCGAATGGATGTTCGGCGGCACTCTTGGCATCGTGCAGGGTCATGCGGCCCGACATGCCCAGATGGGCGATCAGGGTGTTGCCGTCGTCGAGCCGCAGCAGCAGGTACTTGGCGCGCCGGTCGATGGCCAGCACCGTCCGGCCCTCGACCCGCTTGGCGAATTTGGCCGGAAAGGGGACTCTAAGGTCCCGGCGCCTCTGGATCAGTCGCACGATGCGCCGCCCGACCAGTTTCGGAACGAGACCGCGCCGGACCGTTTCGACCTCGGGCAGCTCGGGCATCGCTCAGGTGCCGCGGCTGCCGAACAAGGCGGTACCGACGCGAACATGGGTGGCGCCCAGCCGCACGGCCATCTCGTAGTCGGCGCTCATGCCCATGCTGACCTTGGCCAGGCCGTTGCGCGCGGCCATCTTGGCCAAAAGGGCGAAGTGAAGCGCGGGCTCCTCATCGACCGGCGGGATGCACATCAGCCCGACGACGGGGAGCTTATGGACGTCGCGGCAGGCGGCCACGAAGCCATCGACGTCCTTCGGCAGGACGCCGGCCTTCTGCGCCTCCTCGCCGGTATTGACCTGCACGTAGCAGTCGGGACGGCGGCCGGCGCGTTCCATTTCCTTGGCGAGCGTGCTGGCCAGCCGCTCGCGATCGACCGATTGGATGACGTCGAACAAGGCTACCGCATCGCGCGCCTTGTTGGTCTGCAACGGACCGATCAGGTGGAGTTCCAGGTCGGCGAACTCGGCCTTGAGTGCCGGGAACTTGCCTTCCGCCTCCTGCACGCGGTTCTCGCCGAACACGCGCTGACCCGCCGCCAGCAGCTCGCGCACGCGGTCGGCACCATGGGTCTTGGAGACGGCGACTAGGGTGACCGATGCCGGATCGCGACCGGCGGCCGTCGCCGCGTCGGCGATCCGCTTGCGCACGTCCGCCAGTCGATCGGTCGCCAGTCGATCGGTCGCCTCGCTCATGCCCCGAGCTTCACCAGGGCGTCGAGGGCTTCGGCGTTGTTCGGATTGGCCGCCAGCGCCGCGTCCAGGGCCTCGCGCGCCTTGTCATTCGCGCCCAGCGCGGCCAGGCAGATGCCGTAGTGGCCGAGCAGGCGCGAATCGCCCGGCAGGCCGCGCAGCGCATGTTCGTGCAACGACCGCGCCTCGGCGGCCCGATCGAGGTCGACCAGCACGCAGCCGAGGTTGGTCAGCACCATCGGATCGTCGGTCGACAGCCGCGAGGCGCGCTTCAGCGCCCGCCGCGCTTCCTCGAAACGCTTCAGGCCGCGCAGCGCCAAGCCCTGGTTGTTGAGCGCCCGCACGTCGTCGGGGGCTTGCTTTATGTACGGCTCTAGCACAGCCAAGGCCTCGGCGAACTGCTTCTGCTCGATATGCAGCATGGAGAGCTGCAGAATGGCGTCGCTGTCGGACGGGGCCTGGCGCAGGGCACGCTGCAGCAGCTCGACGGCCTCGGCGCCTTTGCCGACCGCCGTCTGGGCAAATGCAAGGGTCCTGAAGGCCCCGATGAAGTTGGGGTCGATCTCCAGCGCCCGCTGGATCGGGGCGATGGCTTCCTCCGGCCGGCCGGCAAAGTTCAGCACGAAGCCCAGCACATGCTGCAGCACGGCGCTCTCGGGCGCGAGCTCCAGCGCCTGCCGGGCACCGGTGATCGCCTCCTCGTGATGGCCAAGTCCACCCAGCGCCAGCGCGCGGTCGCCCAGGATCTGGCCGCGGCGGGCGGCATCGTCGCCGGCATCGGCCATGGCCATGTCCAGCACGTCGATCGCGGGCCCGTAGTGGCCCATGCGATAGAGCGCATGACCCAGCATGTTGCGCGCCCGCGCCTGCAGGGGCTTCAGGCCTTCCATGCCCGGGCCACCTTTTTCCATTGCCTGGTCGACGTTGCTCACGAACTCGCCGAGCTCGCGCTCGGCGGCGGCGAAACGGCCCTGGTCCATATGGATGGAGGCGAGCGCCAGCCGCGCCTCGACATGGGCCGGCGCCCGGCGGATGGTGTCGCGGAAGCGCCGCGCCGCCTCGTCGAGGTTGCCCAGCCGTCGCGCCACCAGGCCGAGATTGTACGAGAGCATCGGCTCGTTGGGGTCCTTGGCGATCGCCTTGCGCCACATGCCCTCGGCGTCGCCCAGCGCGCCACGCTGCGCCAGGCACACGGCAAGGAAGTGCAGGATGTCGGGACGCTCGCCGTGGCGCGCCAGGGCCGAACGGAACAGCGGCTCGGCGCGATCGAACCAGCCCGCCTTCAGATATTGCAGGCCGGTCTGCAGATCTGGATCGGGTGGCGGCGGAGTCCGCGAGGGGGGTGATGTGGGCGCCAGAGCCATGGCGCGCTGTGTAGACCCACCCCGCCGCCAAGGCTACACGAAATGCCATGGCCAAGGATGTCGACCTGTTCGCTGCTGCCATGTCCGGGGTGAAGCCGCTCAAAGGTCACAAGCCGACCGGGCGCGCGAAGACTGTCAGCCCGAGGCCGAAGGCCGAGGGACCTTCGAAGTCCCAGGAAAGGTCCCTCGCCGAGCTCGGGAAGACAAAGGAGCCTGAACTCGCAGTCGACGATCAGAATTTCGACCGCGACATCTCCCGCTCCCTGTCGCGCGGCAAGCTTGTGCCGCAGGCCTCGCTTGATCTGCATGGCATGACGCTGGCCGCCGCCGAGCGCGCCGTTTCGACTTTTCTCGAGGACGTCACCGCACGCGATCTGCGCGTCGTGCTGATCGTCACCGGCAAGGGCCTGCGGCTGGAGGGCGGCCGCATGCTGGGCGGCCGCATCCGCAGCGAGTTCGTGGGCTGGCTGAACCGCGCCGACAACCGCCATCGCGTGCGGGCCGTGCGGGCAGCCCACCCGCGGCACGGCGGCGGCGGTGCCTTCTACGTGCTGCTGCGCCGCCGCTCGTCGGCCAGCAGCCGTTCCTTGCGCGCCACGCCCCAGCGATAGCCGGTCAGCGCGCCGCTCGAGCCGACGGCGCGATGGCACGGAATGACGCCGGCCGCCTGGTTGGTGGCGCAGGCGCGGCCGACGGCGCGCGCCGAGCCCGGTGCGCCGATGCGGCGGGCGATCTCGCCGTAGGTCCTGGTCTCGCCCGGCGGGATCTTCGTCAGCTCCTTCCAGACCTTCCATTGGAAAGCCGTGCCGACGATGTCGAGCGGTACGTCGGCGGCGTCGAGCGCCGACGGCTTGCGGCCGTACAGACGCGCCAGCACGCCTTTTACGCGCGGCCCCAACGCATCGTCGTTGCGTGTGATGTCGGCGGCCGGGAAGTCGTGCTTGAGGTTCTTCTCGAGCGTGCGGTCGTTGTCGCCCAGGAACACCGCGGCGATGCCCTTCTGCGTCGCCGCTACCAACACGCGGCCATAGTCCGAATCGACAGTGGTGTAGTCGATATGCGCGCCGGCACCGCCCTTGGCGTAGGTCGCGGGCGTCATGCCCAGCGCCTTGTCCGAGGTCTCGTAGACGCGGCTTGGCGAGCCGTAGCCCGCGCCGTAGAGCGCGTCGGCCACCGCCTCGCCCTTGCGCAGGGCCTTGCGGAAGCGCTGGCGCTTGCGTGCCGCCAGCCAGTCGCGGGGGTTGACGCCGAGCTCGGCGATGAAGCGCTTGCTGAGCGCCCCCGCCGTCAGGCCCGCCTTGCGCGCCACCTCGGAGAGCGAAGGTGACGTATCGCAGTCGGTCGCATCGAACAGCTTGCAGGCCAGCGCCACCGGCTTGCTGAGGCCGACATCGGCCTGCCAGTCGCGCGGCTTGCAGCGCTTGCAGGCGCGGAAACCCGCCGCCTCGGCCGCGTCGGGCGAGGTGTGGAAGTCGACGTTGCGCCTGAGCGCCGGCCGCGCCGCGCACGACGGCAGGCAATAGACCCCGGTCGTCCGGACCGAGAACCAGAACCGGCCATTGTAGCCGCGGTCGCGCCGCTGCACGGCCTGCCAGCAGGTCGCCTCATCCGGCAGGGCGTCGGGAAGGGATTTGGAAGCGAGCGCCAAGGTGGGCATCGAAAGAGAATGTTGGGTCATGACGCCATAAAAGCATCATGGCCCAACCTGCTCTATCCGCCACCCGCCGGCAATTCCCTCCTACGCTCCTGTCGGAGCTACGGAGGGCTGCCCTCCGAAGCCTTGGCGAAGGAGGGCGACTTAGGCCCAGAAGCCTTTGGTGGCTTCGATCCGGGCGGTCGCCCGGTCGAGCCCGATGTCGCGCAACAGGCGCTCATCGAGTTGGGCCAACTGGCGTCGCGAACGGGCAAGCTCGGCGCGGGTCATGACATGCTCGATCCCGACCACAACGCCCCCGGCCAGGAACGCCATGGCGCGGCCAAAGGAGAACGAGAGGGTCGCCGGGCGGGCGAATTCCCGCACGCTGGACAGGGTCGACATGACTTAGCTCCGTTTGAGGCGTCGCGGCCGGATTGCCGTGTTGCACCTCGTTTCTTTGCCCTATTTGCGCTAAGGTAAGGCATTCCGCAAAGGACGAATGCTCGGGGGAGGCCTACAAAAACTATGTCGTCGGTGCCTTAAATGAGCCGCTCTCAACTGCCGCTGAACGCGCTCCGCGCCTTCGAAGCCGCCGCCCGCCACGCCTCCTTCACCCACGCCGCCGAGGAACTGCACGTCACCCAGGCCGCCGTCAGCCACCAGGTGAAGGCGCTCGAGGAGCGGCTGGGCGTGGCGCTGTTCGTGCGCCGTCCGCGCGGCCTCGAGATCACCAGCGAAGGCGAGGCCCTGCTGCCCGACCTGCGCGATGCCTTCGACCGCATGACCAACGCGCTGGAGCGCGTCGGCCGCAAGGCCAACTCCGGCACGCTCAATGTCAGCCTGGTCACGACCTTCGCTTTGGGCTGGCTGGCGCCGCGCCTGCATCGCTTCCAGACCAAGCATCCCGAGATCGAAGTGCGCATGACGACGACGCAGCGGCGCATCGATTTCGCTCGCGAGGACTTCGACTGCGCCATCCGCTTCACCGTGCAGCCGGAGCCGGAATTGCATGCCACAAAGCTTTTTTCCGATGTTCTGACGCCGCTCTGCGGCCGTCGTTATCGCGACAAGCTGAAGACGCTCGATGACCTGAAGCGCGTGCCGTTCATCGACATGACCTACGATCCGGAATGGGCGATCTGGCTGCGCGCCGTCGGCATGGGCGACTTCAAGCCCAAACGCGTGCTCACCTTCGACTCGACCATGATCGCGGTCGAGGCGGCGATGGAGGGCGCGGGTGTCGCTGTTGGTCCGCCGAGCCTCTTCCGCGAGGACCTTGCCTCGGGCCGGCTGTTCCAGCCGTTCCCGCAGATCGTCGACTCGGGCAAGGCGTGGTGGTTCGTCTGCCCGCCCGCGTCGGTCAGCCGGCCCAAGACCAAGGCCTTCGAGGAGTGGCTGATCGAGGAGCTGAACGCGCCGCAGACGCGCTCCAACCGTGCCACCATCGCCGCCGTCGGCCGGCGCTGACGGCGCCGCCGGAGGCCGGGCTGAGGCCAAGAGAAATTCAAGGCTGGCCAGAGAGGGCGAAGGTCTCGAGGATCGGCTGGAAGGGCATGTACTTGAAAGAAATTCTAATGGAGCGTCAGGCGTGGTGAGCTGGTTCCGTCGCAAACCCCAAGGACTTCCCACCGTCCCATCGGCCGTCCGTGGGGCCCTGGAGATGCACAAGCCGTGGGCGCGGTCCTCCTCGCACCCCCTGCCCAACACCTCGGCCGGCGGCTTCCTGTCGATCGTGAACAAGAGCCCGGACGACGACCGGCTGGTCGCGGCCAGCAGCCCGCTGGCCGAGCGCATCGAGCTGCACGGCATCAAGGTGGTCGGTTCCGACATCGACATGCGGCCGATGGCCAACGGCGTGGTCATCCAGGGCAGCCACACGACGGTTCTGAAGCCGCGCGGCTACCATCTATTGCTGCTGGGCGTGAAGGCATCCCTGGTCAAGGGCTCGACCCTGCCGGTCACGCTGACCTTCGAGAAGGCGGGGACGGTCACCGTGGAGTTTGCGGTGGAAGAGCCCGGCCTGATTGGCGAGGCCATCCTCAACGAGGAGCATCACCGCGGATAGCGGTGCCGTCCGCCGAAGGCGTCCTCGACCAGCAGCGCCCCGGGGAGCGCCTCGGGATCGTCGCCGAGATAGCCCGGGCCGATCGGCACCTTGCCGTGGCCGCCCGGCACGTCGAGCACGTAGGTCGGCTGCGCGAGGCCACTCAGCCGGCCGCGCAGCGCTTTCATCAAGGCCTGGCCGCGCTCCACCGACACCCGGAAATGCCCGGTGCCGCGCACCAGGTCGGGATGATGCAGGTAGTAGGGTTTTACGCGGCACCGCACGAGGGCACGCATCAGCGCCTCCAGCGTCTCGACCTCGTCGTTGACGCCGGCCAGCAGCACCGTCTGGCCCATCAGCGGAATGCCGGCGTCCGCCAGGCGTGCCAGGGCCATGCGCGCGGCGGGCCCGAGTTCGCGGGCGTGATTGCAATGCACGGCGAACCACAGCGCCGCGCGCGGCGGCTTCAGCGCCGCCAGAAGCGCGTCGGTCACGCGCGCGGGATCGACGATCGGCACGCGGCTGTGGATGCGGATCACGCCGACATGGTCGATGGCGTCGAGGGCGGCGATCAGTTTGCCGAGCCGCCGCGGCGCCAGCATCAGCGGATCGCCGCCGGTCAGGATCACTTCCCAGATCTCCCGCCGCGCCTTGATGTAGGCCAAGGCGGCGTCGAGCTCGGCGGCCGACAGCGCCTCGCCGCCCGGTCCCACCTTCTCGCGGCGGAAGCAGAAGCGGCAATAGACCGGGCAGACATGCAGCGGCTTCAGCAGCACGCGGTCGGGATAGCGATGCACGATGCCTTTGACCGGCGAGCGCGCTTCGTCGCCGATCGGGTCGGCGAGCTCGTCGGCCGAGATCTCGGTCTCGCGAACACTGGGCACGAACTGGCGCGCGATCGGATCGGCCGGATCGGCGCGATCGATCAGCTCCACCATCTCCGGCGTGACGGCGATCGCCATCGCCTGGGCGGCCTCGGCGAGGCGCGGGTCGGGTGTCGTGAGCCCTTCACGCTCCAAGCCCTTGAGTGTGCGCAGCGTCTGCATGGCGGCGTGACATAGGCGTCCGGCCGCCGCTTGACGAGTCCTATTCGGCGGCGTCCTGCCGCGCCGGCGCGTGGCGGGTGAGCACGAAGCCCTCGTATCCCTGCGCCGCTATGGCGTCGCAGTGCCGCTTATAACGGTCGAAGCCGCCGACATAGGGCATGAACACCCGCGGCTTGCCGGGAATGTTGGCGCCCATGTACCAGCTGTTGGCCAGGGGATAGAGCGTGCTGTCGGCCACCTTGTTGACGTGCTCGACCCAGTCGCGCTCGGCCTGCGGTGAGGCCTCGATGCGGTCGAAGCCAGCCTTGCGCATGTGGCCGATGCAGTCGGCGATCCAGTCGACGTGCTGCTCGATCGAGGCGATCATCTGCGTCTTCACGCCCGGACTGCCGGGGCCGGTGACGACGAACATGTTGGGGAAGCCCGACACCATCAATCCGAGATAGGTGAGGGGGCCGCCCTCCCAGTGATCGCGCAAGGCGGCGCCATCGCTTGTGCGCACATCGATCTCACGCAGCGCGCCCGTCATGGCGTCGAATCCCGTGGCGAAAACGATGGCGTCGAGTTCGAACGTCTGGCCACCATTGGTGCGCAATCCGGTTGCGGTGATCTCGGCGATCGGATCGCTGCGCACGTCGACCAGGCGGACGTTGTCGCGGTTGTAGGTCTCGTAATAGTTGGTGTCGAGGCAGAGCCGCTTGGTGCCGATCGGATGGTCCTTGGGCGCCAGCAATTCCCCGGTGCGCTTGTCCTTCACGATGGCGCGGATCTTGTTGCGCACGAACTCCGAAGCGGTGTCGTTCGACTGCTTGTTCACCAGGAGGTCGGTATAGGCGTAGAGGTAGCTGATGCTGCCGCCTTCCTGCCACTTCGCCTCGTAGGATGTGTTGCGCTCGTCTTCCGGCACATCGAGCGCCGAACGGGTCGGCTTGGGATGGCCGCCGATGGCGAACGGCGTGTCGGCTGCCGCGGCACGGCGCGCCGGGTAGTCCGCCTTGTGCCGCTGCTCGCGCTCGGGCTCCATCGGCCCATTGCGCGCCGGCAGGCTGAAGTTGGCGGTGCGCTGGAAGACGGTGAGGTGCTTGGCTTGGCTGGCGATGATCGGAATCA
>DATGZZ010000659.1:0-3567 GCA_035296945.1 Reyranella sp. | reverse complement strand
GATGACGACCTGGCCGTCCTTGACGATGTAGTCGGTGTCGCGCGCGAACAGCTTGTGGGCGCGCAGAGCCTGAGTGACGTGGTGCAGGACGGTGACCTGGTTCGGCGCGTAAAGGCTGATGCCTTCCGGCAGCAGCCCGTCGCCGCGCAAGATGTCCTCGACCGCCTCGACGCCGGCGTCGGTAAGAACGACCGTGCGGTTCTTCTCGTCCTTCTCGTAGGCATCGGCCTTGAGCCGCGGGATCACCGTGTCGGCGCGGCGATAGAGTTCCGAGGAATCCTCGGCCGGGCCGGAAATGATGAGCGGCGTGCGCGCCTCGTCGATCAGGATCGAATCGACCTCGTCGACGATGGCGTAGTTGAAGGGCCGCTGGGCCATGGCGTCCAGGCGGAACTTCATGTTGTCGCGCAGGTAGTCGAAGCCCAGCTCGTTGTTGGTGCCGTAGGTGACGTCGCACGCGTAGGCCGCCTTGCGCTGCTCGTCGTCGAGCTCGTGCACGATCACGCCGACAGTGAGGCCGAGGAACTGGTAGATCTGGCCCATCCATTCGGAGTCGCGCTTGGCCAGGTAGTCGTTCACGGTCACGACGTGCACGCCCTTGCCTTCGAGGGCGTTGAGATAGACCGGCAGCGTGGCGACCAGGGTCTTGCCTTCGCCGGTCTTCATCTCGGCGATCTTGCCTTCGTGCAGGACCATGCCGCCCTTCAGCTGCACGTCGAAGTGGCGCTGGCCGAGCGTGCGCTTGGCCGCCTCGCGCACCACGGCAAAGGCCTCGACCAGGAGGTCGTCCAGGGTCTCGCCCTTGGCCAGGCGCTCGCGGAACTCGGCGGTCTTGGCGCGCAGCTGCTCGTCGGTGAGCTTGGCAAGCTCGGGCTCGAGTGCATTGATCTTCGCCACCGGCTTGTCGAAGCCTTTGACGATGCGATCATTGGCGGTGCCGAACAGGCTGCGGGCCAGCGCACCCAGCATGAAAACCTCGATATTGTAATGACTTAGGCGGGCGCTACGGCCCGCCGTCCCAGCCAGAGATAGAGAGCAGGCCCCGGAGTGTCAACGCGTTGGCCGGCCGACAGTCACCTCCCCCGTCTTACGGGGGAGGCAGGGAGGGGGAAGGCAACGATCTCGGCGTTCGAACTGGCTGAGATCATGATCTTTGTCATTTCGGAATCTCGAATGAGGCTTTCCCCCTCCCGGCCTCCCCGTATGACGGGGGAGGTGGATGAAAGACGATGCGAATGACGGCGACGCCGCATCGCCGACACCCTCCTCACGAAAAAGTGCCGCAATCCACCGCGATCAAGGCACCTGCCGGGGGCGGAGAGCTTGCAGGTCCGAAGCGGGCCTGTGTAAACGGATGCACATCAAGTTTCGGAGCATGTCATGAGCCATCGCTTGCGCCCCCTGCGCCTGTTCGTCCTGTGTTGCGCAGCGGCTGCCATCGCGGCTCCGGTGTCGGCCCAGCAGCCCGCCACTCCGCAGGGCCAGGCCCAGCCGCAGGGCCAGGGCCAACCCCAAGGTCAACCCAAGCCGCCGGCCGCGCCCGCCAAGCCGCCGGCCCAGGCCGCCCAGCCGGCGCTCAAGGATCCCGTGGTCGCCACGGTCAACGGCCAGCCGGTCCGCTTGTCCGAGCTGGAAGTCGCCCAGCAGTCGCTGCCGCAGCAATATCGCAACATGCCCCTGCAGGCGGTGTTCCCCGCACTGCTCGACCGCATCATTGACAGCAAGCTGGTCGTCCAGGAGGGCAAGAAGAGCAAGGTCACTGAGGACCCGGCCTTCAAGAAGCGCATGGCCTTCGTCGAGGACCAGGTGCTGCAGGATTTCTGGATCCAGCGCGAGATCGCCCGCCAGGTCACGGCCGACAAGCTGCAGAAGCGCTACGAGGAGCGGCTGAAGCAGATGCCGACCGAGGAAGAGGTGCACGCCCGGCATATCCTGGTATCGACCGAGGACGAGGCCAAGGCGTTGATCGCCGAGATCAAGAAGGGCGCCGCCTTCGACAAGCTCGCCAAGGAAAAGTCGACCGACAAGGCGTCCGGCGCCGAGGGCGGCGATCTCGGCTGGTTCAAGAAGTCGGACATGGTGAAGGAGTTCGCCGACGCCGCCTTCAACCTGAACAAGGGCGACCTGACCGAGACGCCGGTCAAGACCCAGTTCGGCTACCACGTCATCAAGGTCGAGGACCGCCGCAAGGCGCCGCCGCCGGCCTTCGAGGAGATGGCCGACCAGCTGAAGGAGGAGATGGCGCGCGAGGCGGTGACCGCGCAGCTCGACCAGCTGCGGTCGGGCGCCAAGATCGAGAAATTCGCGATGGACGGCGGCAAGCCCGACGCGGCCCCGGCGGCGAAGCCTGCTGCGCCGGCGGCGACGCCCAACCGTCCCGCGACGCCGCCGGCTGCTGCTCCGGCTCCGCAAAAGTAAAGGTCGCCCAAGCAAACACTCACGTTTTTGTGCGTTTCTGGTGTAGGCTCCGCTCTTCGGAGTGACCGGGTCCTGCCCGGCCATCCGCATGGGGAGTCCGATGGCCGTCAAGCATGCCCAGTCGCCGCTGGCACCTAAAACGACGCCGACGTTGCCGCGCATCGCGGGCGTGAAGCTCGCCGTCGCGCAGTCGGGTGTGCGCTACACGGACCGCGACGATGTCATGCTGGCCGTGGTGCCCGCCGGCGCCACCATCGCGGGCGTGCTGACGCGCTCGAAGTGCTCGTCGGCGCCGGTCGACTGGTGCCGCAAGAACCTCGCCCGCGGCAAGGTACGCGCCATCGTCGTCAATGCCGGCAACGCCAATGCCTTCACCGGCAAGCTCGGCGACAAGGCGGTCGAGGAGACCACCCGGGCGATCGCCCAGGCGATGGGCTGCCCGCGCAACGAAGTGTTCATGGCTTCGACCGGCGTGATCGGCCAGCCGCTCGACTGGGAGAAGATCGCGGCCGTCGTTCCCGGCCTCCTCAAGTCGGCGCGCGAGGACGCCTGGTCCGCCGCCGCTGCCGCCATCATGACGACGGACACCTTCCCCAAGCTCGCCACGCGCCAGGCCAAGGTCGGCGAGCGGACCGTCACCATCAACGGCTTCCTCAAGGGCTCGGGCATGATCGCCCCGGACATGGCGACGATGCTGGCCTTCGTCTTCACCGACGCCAAGGTGCCGGGTGCGGTGCTGCAGAAGCTCTTGGCCGATGCCGCCGACAAGTCGCTGAACTGTGTCACCGTCGACGGCGACACCTCGACCAGCGACACGCTGCTGATGGTCGCCACGGGTGCTGCCCGGCACGCGCCGATCGAGGAAGCCGACGATCCCGTCCTGGTCGACTTCAGGCGCGCGCTCGACGAGGTGTTGATCGATCTCGCCCAGCTGCTCGCGCGCGACGGCGAGGGCGCCACCAAGTTCGTGACCATCAACGTCGGCGGCGCCTCGTCCAATGGGGCTGCGCGCAAGATTGGGCTATCGGTCGCCAACTCGCCGCTGGTCAAGACGGCGATCGCCGGCGAAGACGCCAACTGGGGCCGCATCGTCATGGCCGTCGGCAAGTCGGGCGAGCGGGCGGACCGCGACAAGCTCAGGATCTCGAT
>DATGZZ010000658.1:0-6000 GCA_035296945.1 Reyranella sp. | reverse complement strand
AGGCAGCCCATCGGGCCGCGTGCCCATGGGCAGGTCGGCGGTGAGGGCGCTTTTGCTGACCGAGCCCAGGACGTCGAGCGACACCACGCGGTCGGGGCCGAGCCTGCGGCTCCAGTCGGAACCGAGGCTGGCGATGCGCCGGCGGACGGGATCGCGCACGTCCATCTCGACGGCATGCCGCTGGCCATAGGCGAAGCCGATCGTCTCGACACGTTCGTAACGGGAAAGCGCCCATGCCAGGCAGGTCGTGGAATCCTGGCCGCCGGAGAAGAGAACAAGAGCCGATGACGTGTCGTTCATCGCACGACAATAGCTTACACTCCCGGCATGCCGCAGACGCTTTTCATCAATGCCCATCTCGTCCTTGACGGGTTCGCTGAATTGCAGCGCGGCTTCAACGTGTTGGTGAGCGACGGTCGCATCGCGGCGGTATCGTCCAAGCCGATCGACGCCGGCGGGGCGACAGCGGTCGATGTCGGCGGGCGCACGCTGATGCCGGGCCTCATAGACGCCCACGCCCACATCACCGGCCTGTCGCTCACACCCAAGAACATCGCCAATCCGGCCGCCGACATCGCCATCGCGTCGGCGAACTACCTGCGCAACTGCCTGATGGACGGCTACACCGCCATCCGCGAGGCCGGCGGCGCCGACCATGCCACCGCCCGGCTGCTGGCCGAAGGCCAGATCATAGGGCCGCGGCTCTACTATTCCGGCCGGGCGCTGACCCAGACCGGCGGCGGCGCGGACTTCCGCACGCCCGACGAGGAGACCGATCCCTGCGGCCATGTCGGGCCGTTTTCGGTGATGTCGGTGATCACCGACGGCACCGATGCGGTGCGCAAGGCCGCACGCGAAGAACTGCGCCGCGGCGCCACGCAGATCAAGCTGTTCGCCTCGGGTGGCGTGGTGTTTCCTGCCGAGGGACATGCAACACGCTACGAGTTCACCGAGGCCGAGCTACGTGCCGCGGTCGAGGAGGCCGCCGCGCGCGGCACCTATGTCATGGCGCATGTCTATACCGACGAAGGCGTGCGGCGCTGCCTGGAAGCCGGCGTGCGCTCGATCGAGCATGCCAACTTCGTGAGCGAACAGACCGTGGTGATGATGGCCGAGCACCGCGCGTTCTACGTGCCGACCTTCATCTCGCTGGTGCAGCGAGTAGAGAGCGCGGCGCACGAGCACCTGCCGCCGACCGTCATCGCCAACCTCAAACGCACCATCGAGCGCGGCCGACAGGTCTATGGCTGGGCGCGCAAGCACAAAGTGCCGATCGGGTTCGGCACCGACCTGTGGGGACCGGAAGCACAGAAATCCCAGCTGCGCGAGTTCGAGATGCGCCGCGATCTCGACACGCCTGGCGACATCCTGCGCTCGGCTACCGCGGTCAATGCCGAGCTGCTGATGGAGAAGGGCATGCTCGGGGTCATCGCCGAGGGCGCCCATGCCGACCTGCTGGTGGTCGAGGGCAATCCATTGGCCGATCTCGGCGTCCTGCTGGATCCACAGCACAACCTCAAGTTGATCATGAAGGGCGGCGTGGTCTACAAGAACGAGTTGACGGCCTGACCCACCGACATAGCCGAGGCTGGTGCCACTTCGCCTTCACGACGATTTTATGTTCCGTCGAAGCGAAGTTTTCGTCCGCCAGGGTATAGTCGCCGTGCACAACCAAGGGAGGCAACAAAGATGAAGAAAATTCTGCTTAGCGTGGCGCTCGTCGTTTTCGCCGCCAGCGCATCGGCCCAGGACAGGCGCCCCGACTACGGTCCGGCGGTCAACGCTGCGGCCGCGAAGAAGATCGCCGCCGGCATCATCGCCGAATGCCAGAAAAACAGCTGGAACGTCGCCGTCGCCGTGGTCGATACCCACGGATTCCTGGTGTACTTCGAGCGCATGGACAACACACAGACCGCCAGCATGGACATCGCCATTGGCAAGGCGAAGGCTGCGGCAACCTATCGACGTCCAACCCGCGTCTTCATGGACGTGATCAACAAGGGCGGGCCGGCGACAGCCACTCTCCCCGGTGTCTTCGCGTCGCCGGGCGGGGTGCCGATCGTGGTCGACGGGAAGGTTACCGGCGCAGTCGGCGTCAGTGGCGTCACCGGCGACCAGGACGAGCAATGCGCAAAGGCCGGTCTCGGTAGTTAGCGCGGAACCAAAGTTCCCGGGCTTTCCGGATGGCTGACGATGCCATCCGGAAAGGCGAGCCAGTCGTGCTTCGTCCGGGTCCAGACCGTGCGCACCGGCGGCGGGAAGTGCGGATCGGCAAAAGTGCCGACGGCGATGCTGACGATGTCGGGCAGGCGCTCATTCTCCCAGAACACGGTCGAGCCGCATTTGGGACAGAAGTGGAAGGCGAGCCAGGCGCCGCTCTCGGCCTGCCGGCGGAAGGTGCTGCGCTCGCCCTCGGTGGCAACAATCTGTCCACGCGGGAAGAAGGCCTGGGCGCCGAACAGCGAACCGGTGCGCCGCTGGCAAGCGAGGCAATGACACGACGAGACGATGCTTGGGGCACCGGTCGTGCGAATGCGCAACTGGCCGCAGGTGCAGGCGGCCGCGCGCTCGACGGGTTCTGTCATGCGGTCAGCTTGCCACTGATTGGTCTCACAAGCGAGGCGGCGAGATGCCGACAATCGTCCCGGTCTTTCCTCCATCGTGGGAGCACGGAAGATTGGCAAGGCGATCGAAGTTGCGCGTCGGGCCGACCATCGCGGTCGGCGCGGTGACGCTCGCGCTGTGCGTCAGCATCAGCCTCCTCTATGTCGGCTGGCAGCCCGGCGCCACCCTCAGCCTCACCGGCTACGTGGCCATGGCGGTGGGCCTGGTGGCGGCAATCCTGCTCGGCATCGGCATCGTGCTACTGATCCACCGCGACAAGCACGATCGCTGATCATCCCGCCTTGAGCCGCAGGCGGCCGAGCGACCGGCCGAGGCGCCCGAGCCAGCTCTCGACCGGCGCGCCGCCGGGCACCTCGGCCAGGAAGGACTGCAAGGCCTGGCGCGTTCCCGCATGCAGCTCGGCCTCGGTCGGAAAGTGCGGATACCAGCCGCCCAGCCCGGCATCGACGACCTCGAATCTGGTCTGCCGCGCCGGCACGATGTCGAACTCGATGGTCGGACGCAGCGCCACGCCCGAAATGGGCGCATGCAGCACGACGCTGTTCTCGAACAGCACCCAGATCGGCTTCTCGCTTTCGAGCGTGAACTCCTCACCGTCGCGACGGCGGAACCAGGTCGTGCTCGATCGCTTGCCGCAGCCCTGCGGCAGGACGAAGATCTTGCGCATTGCGACCGGCCAGCCGTCGGTGTGGCGGTCGGCCGCCGGCCGGTTGGGGACGAGCTGGAACTGGCGCGTCGAGGCGACGCGGAAAGGATGGCCGATGGCAGCTTCGACCATCGGACCGGCCGTCGCCAGGAATTCGGCCAACAGCGTTCGGCTGGCCGGCGTCAGCTTGCGGTATTGGTTGCCACTGTTGAGGTACTCGCATTGGGCGGGCTTGGTGCTGACATAGCCCAGGCTGAAATCCTTGCGTCTCATCCTGACCCGCGGACTGGCGAGGAGCGCCCCTAGCAGGCGGCTGGCGAGATCTTCGTCGAGCGGGAAAACCATCACACCGACCTCGGCGAGAGGGCCGCGATCGCAGCCGAGCTCGTCGGTCAGTGATTGCCAAGCCTCGAAGGAAAGTATCGCGCGGTGGTGGCGATACTGCTCGAAGACGGTATCGTCATCGGTGCTCCGCGCTTCCCACTGATGTATCCGCTCTGCCAGCGCCACATCCGACAAGGTAAGGAACTCAGGCCTCATGACGGCAGAGTAGCGCTCCTGGCGCTAAGCCGCCATTGTCATGCTTTCTCACCCTGTCGACGATGCAGCCGCCTTTTGGCGTGGGTCCCGCATGTTGTCGTCGACGAACCGGTATGCCGGGCGCTAAAACCAGTCCATCCGGCTTGTCTGTCAGGAAACACCATGGCCGAAATTCTCGCCCTCGGAATCTCGCATTACCCGCCACTGCACGGACATGACGACCGCATGTCGTGGATTCTGAGGAGGATGCTGCAGAATCCGAAGCTTCCGGAGGAGCTGCGCACGCCCGCCGGCTGGCCAGAGGCGATGCGCGTTGAATGGGGCAACGACGAAGGCGCCGCGTCAGCCGCGCGCCATCGCTCCGAGCTCGTCACGTGGATGGACAAGACGCGTGCCGCCCTCGACGCCTTCAAGCCCGACTTCGTGCTGATCTGGGGCGATGATCAGTACGAGAACTTCAAGGAGGATGTCGTCCCGCCCTACTGCATCAGCGCCTACGAGCGCTTCAAGTTTGCCTCGCCGCCAGGCAACGTCTGGGGCGAGACCGACAAGACCTTCGACCTGCCGGGCCATCGCGCCGCTGCGAAGATGCTGGCGACGCGGCTGATCGAGGAGGGCTTCGACACGGCCTATGCCTACAAGCCCCTGCATCATCCACTGGGCCACGCCTTCACCAACGCGATCATGTATCTCGACTACCATCGCAGGGGTTTCGAGTATCCGATCGTGCCTTTCGCCATCAATTGCTACGGCCGGCGCGTGCTCGCCCAGCGCGGCGGCCTGCCGGTGTTCGATCGCGTGATCGACGATGCCGATCTCGATCCGCCGGCGCCGACGCCCAAGCGGCTGTTCGACATGGGCGCGGCAACGGCGCGCGCGTTGGCCGAATCGCCTTACCGCGTGGCGCTGCTCGCCTCGTCAGGCTGGAGCCATGCTTTCCTCACGGCCAAGAACCACTTCCTGTGGCCCGACACACCGGCC
Organism: Reyranella sp.; assembly: GCA_035296945.1. Taxonomy (GTDB): domain Bacteria; phylum Pseudomonadota; class Alphaproteobacteria; order Reyranellales; family Reyranellaceae; genus Reyranella. The sequence goes on along the minus strand of DATGZZ010000658.1, from coordinate 1,208 downwards.
GACCGGCGCATGTACGAGGCGTTGCGCGACTGCGACTGGTCGGCCTGGCGCGGCTATTCCGGCGCGGCGGTCGAGGACAGCGGCCAGCAGGAGATCCTGAACTGGGTGTGCCTAGCCGGCGCCATGAGCGAGCTCAAGCGCAAGCCCAAGGAGACGGGCTTCGTCGACACCTGGATCTTCAATTCCTCCAAGGTGTTCCTGATCGCGCCGCCGCACTGACCTATCATGACTTGACGATGCCCATCGTCAGCACGCGCATCAACTCATCGGCGATGTCGTCGGGCGTCATGGCGCCTTCCGGGTCGTACCATTCGGCGACCCAGGTCAAGGCACCCATGGCCAACATGCGCACCACCGACGGATCGAAATCCGAGCGCAGCAGGCCCTTGCGTGCGGCCTCGGCCAGAAGATCGGCGAAGATTGCCGCGTAGTCGCGTTCCTGCTGGATATGTCGGTCGCGCAGACGCTTGGGCAGGCGACGTATCGACCTCAGGCGCGACAAGAAATGGTGTCGCAGGATGTACTTGAGATGGGCGCCGAAGGCGGCGCGCAGGCGCAGCAAGGGAGAACTGTCGTTCCCTGCTTCGGCAATCGCGGCCAGAACTTCCTCGCGCGCACTGGCGACACCGCGCTCGAGCACGGCACGCAGAATCTGGTCACGCGAGGAGAAGTGGTAATAGATGCTGCCGGCTTCGATCTTGGCTGCCGTCGCGATACGTCGCACGGTCACCTCATCGGAGCCGTGCTCCTGGAAGAGCCGGGTGGCAACCTCGACAAGACGCGCTCTGGTCTTGTCGGCCTTGCTGATCCTGGCCTTCCCGGGCTTCTCGCGAACCATCGGATGATGATAGTCAGCTTTGCGCTAAAATCGACCCGGCACGACAAGGACAGGACGAGCCAGCGGTGAACACGGTTTTCACGGAATTCGACAGCATGGGACGGAGCCGGCAATGAGCAAGCCTTGCTGCGCCATCGACGTGCACACGCATGTCGTGCCGGCCAATCTGCCGGACGAACGGCCCGAGTTCGCCGGGCTGCCGTGGCCGTCGATCAAGCATACCGACGCCTGCCACGCCCAGGTGATCATCAGCGGCAAGAACTTCCGCGACATCAACGATGCCTGTTGGAGCGTGCCGCGGCGCACCGAGCAGATGCCTGGCATGGATGTCGGCATGCAGGTTCTGTCGCCGATGCCGGAGTTGCTCTCG
>DATGZZ010000657.1:0-3361 GCA_035296945.1 Reyranella sp. | reverse complement strand
GAGGCTTGCCCAGATGTGGCGCACGAAATGGACGGTCGAGGATTTGCCGTTGGTGCCGGTCACTGCCGCGATCGTCGCCGGCTGCGTCCCGGCGAAGGCCGCGGCCATCAGCGCCACACGCCGGCGCGGATTGGCGTCGCGGATGACGACGACCGAGGGGTCGAGCGGCGCCAGGTCGGCGTCGGGTGCGGCGAGGATCGCGACCGCACCGCGCTTCACCGCCTCGGCAACGAAGGCCGCGCCGTCCTGCCGGTTGCCGGCAAGCGCAGCGAAAAGAAAGCCGGGCCCGACCTTGCGAGAATCGAGGGTCAGGCCAGCCAGGGCTGGATCGCTTCCCCCTCCCCGACCCTGCCCCATCTGATGGGGGAGGTTGCCCGCAGGGCCGGAGGGGGCAGCGCTTGCCCGCATCAGGTCACTCAGCAGCAACGCGACGCACTCCCGTTTGGGGTGCGGCCGCGGCCTGGTTGGGGCCGGGCCGTACCGGCAGAGCCTTACGCTGTTCCTGGGCACCGCGATGGCGCGCGCTCGCCGGCACGAACTGCGGCGGCGACACCGGCGCCGGAACGGGCGTCGATGCGATCTCGATGGGCGGCAGGCCCTGCTTCAGGTCGCCCGGCAGGATGCCGTAGAGCGATGCCATCCCCTCGATGATGAGCTTCACCGAAGGCGCCGCCACCCAGCCCGCCGTCGCATAGCCATGGGTATCTTTCGTACCCTTGGGCTCGTCGATCGACACGAGGACGACGAACTTCGGATCGTTCATCGGGAACGCCCCAACGAACGAGCTGATTAGGGCTTTTTGGCGGTAGCCGCCACGCGACGGCTTCTCGGCCGTGCCGGTCTTGCCGCCGACCTCGTAGCCCGGCACGTCGGCGTTCTTGCCGGTGCCCTCGACCGCGTTCAGCCGCAGCAGCTGGCGCATCATCACCGAGGTCTTCTGCTGGATGACGCGGCGCCCGGGATCGCTGGCGGCGGTGCGCTTGACCAGGCTTGGCTGGTACAGGGTTCCACCGTTGATCACGGCGGCCGACCCGGTCGCCAGATGCAGCGGCGTCACCGAGATGCCATGCCCGAAGGCGATGGTCATGGTGTTGATCTTCATCCAGTTGCGCGGATAGAGCGGCGCCGCCGATTCCGTGAGCTGGGTGTTGAGCGGCTTCAGGAAGCCGATCTTGTCGAAGAAGGCCTTCTGGGTCTCGCTGCCCATCTCGACCGCCATCTTGGCCGAGGCGATGTTGGACGAGAACTTGAACAGCTCAGGCACGGTGAGCGGCCTGCGCTGGGCGTGGTCGTCATTGATGGTGAAGCGGTCGATCTTGATCGGCGACGTGGCGTCGAACACCGAGTTCATCGTCACCCGGCCGGTATCGAGCGCCATCGCCGTGTTGAAGATCTTGAAGGTCGAGCCCTGCTCGTACACGCCCAAGGTGGCGCGATTGAACAGTGCCTCGTTGGTGATGGTCTTGGCCGAGTTGGGATCGTAGGTCGGCAGCGACGCCATGGCGAGGATCTCGCCATTGGTCGCGTCCATGACGATGGCCGTGGCGCCGATCGCCGAGAACTTCTCGACAGCGCGTGCAATCTCGCGTTCGACCAGGCGCTGCAGGCGGAGATCGATGGCAAGCTGCACCGTCTCGCCACTCTGCAGCTGCTGGTCGAAGTAGCGCTCGACGCCGGCGAGGCCGGAATTGTCGAGGCTGGCATAGCCCAGGATGTGCGCCGCCGCCATGCCCTGCGGGTAGAGCCGGCGCTCCTCGGCCTGGAACTCGAGCCCGGGAATGCCCAGCCGGTTGACGCGGTCGTGCTCGCGCGGGCTCAAGCCGCGCTTCACCCAGACGAAGGTCTTGTCCTCCTCGAGCTTGGAGCGGACATCGTCGTACTTGAGGTCGGGCAGCGCCGAGACGATCTTCTTGGCGGCATCCTGCGGATCGAGCAGCAGGCGCGGATTGACGAAGGCCGACATCACCGGAACCGAGGTCGCCAGCACGGCGCCGTTGCGGTCGACGATGTCGGCACGCTCCGACTGGATCGAGCCGCCGCGGGCAGCGACGCGCTGCGTCGGCTCGGCGCCGTCGCGCAGCAGCGACACGTAGCCCATGCGCAACGCGATGGCGACGAACATCACGGCAAACAGCCCTGATGCGATGACCAGACGCTGGCGGGCGGTCTCCTGGGCATCGCCCTTGAGCCGCTCCTGCGCTGATCCGTAACGCGCGCCGGCCGCCGCGTTTGCCGCGGCGGCCGGGTCGGGCGAGGCTCGCTTGCGCCACAGCTTCATCGACGGTCCTTCTCGTTTCGCGAAAGGATCTCATCAATGGAGACTGCGGCGCTCTGGCCGTCGCCAACCGGACCCGCTGTAGCCGGCTCTTGGATTTTGGCCGGTCGAGGGGGCGTCGAGGGTCCGGTCGTACGCCCTGGAGGGGGTGCGGAGGCCGGCGAGGGGCTGCCGGCCTCCGCTGCGACGCGACCACCACCGGGCAAGCTCGACGAGGGGACGTCGTTGCCCGTTCGTGGGGGGGAAGGGAGTGGTGGATCGCGTCGCGGGGGCTGTGAATCTGCTGGAGGTTTCAGGGAATCGAGCCGCACGACCTGCTTGATCGATGCCGGCTCGAGCTTGAGATGCTTGATGGCGAGCTTTTCGATGCGCTCGGCCTCGTTGAGGTGAGCCCATTCGACCCGCAGGATGTGCGTGGCCTGCTGGCTCTCGACGATCTTCTGGTTGGTGCGGTCGATCTTCTCCTCGAGGTCCGCCACCTTGTACTTCACGGTGAACAGACCGATCGCGGTGGCGACCGCGGCTATCGACCAGAACACGAGTCCGCGATGGATCATGCGCGGCTCCCAATCTTCTCGGCGGCGCGCAGGCGCGCCGAGCGGGCGCGCGGGTTGGCGGCGATCTCGGCCGCCGACGGCAGCACGGGTTTGCGTGTGAGATCGCGCAGCTTGGCAGCCCCGGCATCGGCACGCGGCGGCGCGTGACGCGACGGGCCGGGTGTGCGGCCGGCACGGGCGCGGACGAATTCCTTGACCGCGCGATCTTCCAGCGAATGGAACGACACGACGGCGAGACGGCCGCCCGGAGCCAGGACCTGCTCGGCCGCGGCCAGGCCACGCTCAAGCTCGCCCAGCTCGTCGTTCACGGCGATGCGCAGCGCCTGGAAGGTGCGGGTCGCGGGATCGCTCTCGTCGCGGCCCTGCGGGCCCACGGCGCGGCGCACGATTTCGGCCAGCTCGCCGGTGGTCTCGATGCGCTTGGTCTTGCGTGCCTCGACGATGGCGCGCGCCACGCGGCGGCTGCGGCGCTCCTCGCCGTAACGGAAGATGATGTCGGCGAGCTCGGCTTCGTCGGCCTCGTTCACCA
>DATGZZ010000656.1:0-2623 GCA_035296945.1 Reyranella sp. | reverse complement strand
TTGGCGCCCGGCTTGTTCTCGACCACGAAAGGCTGGCCGGTCTTGTCCTCGATGTACTTGCCGATCAGCCGCGAGGTGATGTCGCCCGAACCGCCGGGCGCGAAGGGCACGATGATGCGGATGGCCTTGGTTGGATAGTCGGTCTGCGCGAGGGCCGGCAGGGTGGCGAGAGCGGGCAGGACGAACAGGGCACGGCGAGACAGCGGCATGCGAAACGAAGACATGCCCTGCAGTCTAAAGGAACTGCTGCGCGTGGACAGCGCAGCGCCTGCAGCCCTACCCTGCAGCCATGTCACAGTCAGGCCGTCCGCCCCTCGAGGGCATCCGCGTCGTCGACTTCTCCCGCGTGATCGCCGGACCGATGTGCACCCAGATCCTGTCGGACATGGGCGCTGAGGTCATCAAGATCGAAAATCCCGACGGCGGCGACGACACGCGCAAGGGCGCCGGCCCGCGCAAAGGCGGCGAGAGCCACTTCTTCATGGCCTACAATCGCGGCAAGAAGAGCGTGGCGCTCGACTTCACCAAGCCGGACGGCCAGGCGGTGGTGGCGAAGCTGCTCGAGACGGCCGACGTGCTGGTCCAGAATTTCCGGCCCGGGGTGCTGAAGAAGTACGGCTTCGACTACAAGAGCATTCACGAGATGCATCCGCGGCTGATCTATCTGTCGATCTCGGCCTACGGGCAGACCGGTCCGCTGTCGGACCGGCCGGGCTACGATCCCGTGCTGCAAGCCGAATCGGGCATGATGAGCGTCAACGGCGAGGCCAACGGCGAGGGGCTGCGGCACGCCATCGCCATCGTCGACACCATGACGGCGATCCACTCGGTGGCGGCGATCAATGCCGCGCTCTACGCGCGCACCTCGACCGGCAAGGGCCAGCACATTGATCTTGCGCTTTACGACACGGCGCTGGCCAGCCTCGGCAACATGGGCTCGTACTACCTGATCGGTGGCGAGCAGCCGCGGCGCGCCGGCAACGGCCACTTCGCCTCGGCGCCCAACAGCTCGTTCGAGACCAAGAACGGCAAGATCTACATGGCCGTCGCCAACCAGAAGCTGTTCACCGACACCTGCAAGGCGCTCGGCCATCCTGAATGGGCGACCGATCCGCGCTTCGCCCAGCTCGCCGACCGCGTCGCCAACAAGCCCGAGCTGACGCGCATGATGGAAGACGTGCTGAAGACCGACACCAAGGAGAACTGGGCGGCGAAGCTGCGCCACCTGCCGGCCGGGCCGATCCGCACCATGAAGGAGGCGCTCGACGAGCCCGAGGTCAAGCGCCGCGGCATGCTCAAGACTTATCAGCACAGCACGGCGGGCGAGGTGCCGATCATCGGCTCGAACTACCGCTTCTCCGACACGCCGGTCGACGACACCCGCCCGCCGCCGGCGCTGGGCGAGCACACGGACCAGGTACTGCAGGGCATCGCGGGACTGGGCGAGAAGGAGATCGCCGTGCTCAGGGAAAAGAAGGTCATCGGCTAGCGTAGCGCGGACCGCGGGCGTCCCGCCCGCTCATGATTCATGAGGCGGGCGGGACGCCCGCGGTCCGAATCATGAAAGCCACCTCTTCAAAATCGCGTTCGTCTCCTCGGGCTTTTCCATCGTCACCAGGTGGCCGCACTGCTCGACCACGATCAGCTCGCTGCCCTTGATGGCGGCGGCCATCTCCTCGGACAGGAACAGGGGCGTGGCGGCGTCGTCGCGGCCGCATACCACGATGGTCGGGCACTTGATCTTGGGCAGGTCGGGCCGGCGGTCGACGCGGATGGCTGCTAATTCCTCCTGCCGCTTGTAGATTTCGACGCCGATCTCGCCGCACATGGCCATCACCTCGTCGACCAGCGGCTTGTCGGGCAGGCGGTAGGCGGGGATGAAACGCGACATCTGCAGGCCCAGCACCAGCTCGAAATGCCCCTCGTTGACGAGACGGATGCGGGCCCGCCGGATCGCCCGCTCGCCCTCGTTCTGGCTGCGCATGCCGGTGTCGAGCAGGGCCAGCCGGTCGACCCGGTCGGCTGCGATCTGCATGATCTCGACGGCCAGCATCCCGCCCAACGACAGGCCGGCCAGGGCGAACCGTTGGGCCGGCATCTGGGCCAGCACCCAGCGGGCCGCGCTGTCCCAGGTATCCCACACCGACAGGGGCGCCTTGCGCCAGTCGGGCACGACGATATCGGCCTCGGCCGACAGGCCGGCGAGCTGGCCGGCAAAGAGCCTGGGCGAGCACAGCAAGCCGGGCACCAGGAGCAGGGGGGGCTTGGCCATTCATTCCTCCAGACTTTAAGTTCCATATTGGCGCATTATTCCGTCGGCAATCGCCAACTTCGCCTTGACCTCTTGTGCGGCGTTCGCTGTATTTCGCGCCGGGGTATTGGGGTACACAGCGTAAGCGACTGGAGATTGCATCAACGGCGGCCTTGGGATCGATGACTCTTTCGAATTACTTCGCGCTGAACGTTGATCCTTCTCAAGCGCTGCCGGAGACCTACAATTGGGGTCTCGTCCTGCTGTCGTACCTGGTCGCGGTGCTCGGCAGCTACGCCTTCCTGCAATTCGCCACCCGCATCGCCGAGCTGCGCGACGCCGGCCTGCGCTACAGCTGGCTGGTCGTCGGCG
>DATGZZ010000655.1:0-8314 GCA_035296945.1 Reyranella sp. | reverse complement strand
ATCAGCCAGCCCGCACGCTGGCGCTTCTGGGTGGCGATGGCCGCCGTCTTCCTGGTGACGCTGTGGCTGCTGAACGACATCCTGCTGCCGTTCGTGGTCGGCATCGTCGTCGCCTACTTCCTCGACCCGGTGGTCGCACGCCTGCAGCGGCTTCGCATGTCGCGCACCTGGGCGACCACCGCCGTCACGATCGTTGCGGTGCTTCTCACCATCGGCGTGGCGATGGCAATCCTGCCGCCGTTGTTCGCCCAGCTTCAGGCGCTGGTCGTCAGCCTGCCCGACTACACGGTCAAGCTGGCGGCCCGCGTCATGCCGCTGGTCGACCCGATCCGCGAGCGGCTCAATCTGCCGCCGCTCAGCTTGCAGGAGCTGCAGAGCGAGGTCGCCCAGCGCGCCGGCCAGGTGCTGACGGTCGCCGGTGCCGTTGCCGGCAAGCTGGCGCAGGGCGGTCTCGCCATCTTCAACCTGCTGGCGCTGTTGTTCCTGACGCCGGTCGTGACGTTCTACCTGCTGCGTGACTGGGAGAGGCTGGTCGACGCGCTCGATGGCGCCCTGCCGCGCGACCATGCCGCAACGATCCGCAAGCTGGCTCACGAATCCAATGCCGCCATCGCCGGCTACGTTCGCGGACAGGCTCTGGTCTGCATCACGCTCGGCACGATCTACGCCGTCGGCCTGTCCCTGGTCGGCCTGAAGTTCGGTCTGGTCATCGGCCTGATCGCCGGCGCCATCTCGTTCATCCCGTTCGTCGGCACCTTCGTCGGCGCGGTGATGGCGCTCGGCATGGCGCTGGTGCAGTTCCCGCCCGACTGGATGGGTGTCGTGAAGGTGGCCGTGGTCTTCGTGATCGGCCAGATGCTGGAGGGCAACGTCCTCTCGCCCAAGCTGGTCGGCGACAGGGTGGGCCTGCACCCGGTCTGGATCATGTTCGCACTGCTGGCCGGCGGCGCGCTGTTCGGCTTCGTGGGCGTGCTGATCGCCGTGCCGGTGGCGGCCGTGGTCGGCGTGCTGGTGCGTCACCTCATCGGCCGCTATCGCGACAGCCAATACTATCGCGGCGCCGACGCCGCTTGAGCCGATGGCCCGCCAGCTCACTTTCGACCTCGCGCTGCCGCCACCGACCTACGCCCGCGAGGATTTCGTCGTGGCCGACGGAAATCGCGAGGCGCTGGCGTGGATCGATCGTTGGCCCGACTGGCCCGCGCCGGCACTGGCGCTGGGTGGCCCGCCAGGCTGCGGCAAGACCCACCTGGCGCGCATTTGGGCGGCCCGCGCCGGCGCAGCTGTGATCGAGGGCGGGGACCTCGGGGGCAAGAGCGTCGCCGATCTGTCGGAGTTGATTTTGGCATCGCCCACCATCGTGATCGACGACGCCCGGCGCGCACCCGAGCGCGCGCTGTTCCATCTCTACAACCTCGCCCGCGAGCATCGCGGCCATCTGCTGCTGGTCGCCGAGGCGCTGCCGGCGCACTGGCAGATCGCCTTGCCCGATCTCGCCTCGCGGCTGCGTGCGGCGCCCGCCGTCGCGGTGGCGGCGCCCGACGACGAACTGCTGGGCTCGATCATCCTGAAGCAGCTCGCCGATCGGCAATTGCACGCCGCGCCCGGCGTCGTGCACTATCTGGTGTCGCACATGGAGCGCTCCGCCGAAGCGGCGCGCCGCGTGGTCGCGGCACTCGACCGGCGCGCGCTGGCCGAGGGTCGCGAGATCGACCGGAGGCTCGCGGCCGATGTGCTGGCCGAACTATCGGGGAGGGAACAAGAATGAGAAACATGTTGCTGATGGCGCTGCTTGGCTTGCTGGCGTCGACCGCTTCGGCCCAGCAGGGTTCTGTGATGGGCACGTGGCTGACGGCATCGGGCAAGGCGCAGGTGCGGATCGCGCCGTGCCCCGACCCCCAGAGCGGGGCGATCTGCGGTACCATCGTCGGCCTGATCGAGCCACGGGGTCCCGACGGCACCGTCGTGGCGCCAGACGTGGCGACCGACTGGCGCAACACTGATCCGGCAATGCGCAGCCGCAAGGTGATGGGTATGCCGCTGATCTGGGGGTTCAAGAAGACGTCGGATCCCAACACCTTCGAGGAAGGCCAGATCTACAACGGCGAGAACGGCAAGACCTACAACGCCAACATCAGCCTGCAGCCGGACGGCAAGCTGCGCCTGCGCGGGTATGTCGGCTCGCCGATGTTCGGCGAAACGCAAATTTGGACTCGCGTCAATTAAGGGAGTGAAGCGATGGACATGGGCATCAAGGGCCGCAAGGCGATCGTCTGCGCGGCGAGCAAGGGATTGGGCAAGGGCTGCGCCATGGCGCTGGCGCATGAAGGCGTCGATCTGGTGATCAACGCGCGCACCAAGGCCGAGCTCGAGGCGACGGCGGAGGAGATCCGCAAGAAGACCGGCGTGAAGGTGACGCCGATCGCCGTCGACGTCACGACCGACGCCGGCCGCAAGCAGGTGCTGGCGGCCTGTCCTGAGCCCGACATCATCATCAACAATGCCGGCGGCCCGCCGCCCGGCGATTTCCGCGACTGGGATCGCGACGCCTGGATCAAGGCGATCGACGCCAACATGCTGACGCCGATCGAGTTCATCAAGGCGTCGGTCGACGGCATGATGAAGCGCGGTTTCGGACGCATCGTGAACATCACGTCGAGCTCGGTGAAGGCGCCGATCGACATTTTGGGCCTGAGCAACGGCGCGAGGAGCGGCCTCACCGGCTTCGTGGCCGGCGTGGCGCGCGTCACGGTGCGTCATGGCGTGACCATCAACGGCCTGCTGCCGGGTCCCTTCGACACCGACCGCCTGCGCGGCACCTACAAGGCCCGCGCCGCCAAGAGCGGCAAGAGCTACGAGGAAGAGTTCCAGGCCGGTGCCAAGATGAACCCGGCCGGCCGCTTCGGCACGCCGGAGGAATTCGGCGCCGCCTGCGCCTTCCTGTGCAGCGCGCATGCGAGCTACATCACCGGCCAGAACCTGCTGATGGACGGCGGGCAGTATCCGGGGACGTACTAGCAGCGCACAGCGCCTCTCCAGCAACGTCGTCATCCCGAGCGCAGCGAGGGACCTTTCAGGCTACAGGAAAGGTCCCTCGCTGCGCTCGGGATGACAGTTTTCGGGTAGCTCTCAGGTCACCGCAAGGTCGCGGGGGCGGACGAACTCCAGAAGCTTGGCCGAGCCGACCTCGAGGTCGCTCCAGGGGCCGTCCGGCACGCCCAGGACGGCGAGCGCCCCGGTTGGGTATTTCTCCCGCAGGGCGGCCAGGGGCTCGGCCGGCCCGCTGGCGGCCAGATCGGCGGCCAGCTGGCCGATACCGTCATTGTGGCCGATCAGCAGGACCGTCGGGACGCCATTGGCCACGGCCCGGATATGGGCCAGCAGCACCTCCTCCGAGGCGAGGTACAGGCCGTTCTCCAGCGATATCGGCGGTACGGGGCTCCCGAGCCGCTTCACCAGGGGCGCCAGCGTCTGGCGCGTCCGCATGGCCGTGGAGCACAGGATCAGGTCGGGGCGAGGCCCCTCGCGGGCGATGTGGTCGGCCATGGCCTTGGCCGCCCGCTCGCCGCGTCCGTTCAGGGGGCGATCGTGATCGTCCAGCCGGGGATCGCTCCAGGCCGATTTTGCATGCCGCAGGAGAAGCAGGGTCTTCACAGGGCGATCCGCAGAAAATCCTTGTGAAACAACGGTTTATTGAATTGCCATGACACCGTCATGACGAGGGTTTACCGTTTTCCGATGGATGCCCTCAATTCGACCACCAACGAAATCGCGTCTGGCCTCGAAATAGCACCCGATAGCCCGCGACGCTTCATCAATCGTGAACTGTCGTGGCTGGCATTCAACATGCGGGTGCTCGAGGAGGCCAGCAACCAGCGCCAGCCGCTGCTCGAGCGCGTGCGTTTCCTGTCGATCTCGGCTGACAACCTCGACGAATTCTACATGGTCCGGGTGGCCGGCCTGGTCGACATGCTGCAGACCCGCTCGACGCTGCTCAGCGACGACGGCATGACCCCGGTCGAGCAGCTCGTCGCCATCCGCGAGCGCGCCTCGACCCTGATGGCCCGCCAGCAGGAAGTCTGGGCCAACCTGCAGGAGGAACTGCGCGGGGCCGGGATCACGGTCCTCGATCCTTCCGAACTCACCGACGGCGAGCGCGCCTGGCTCGACCAGTATTTCATCGACCAGGTCTTCCCGATCCTGACGCCGCTCGCCATCGATCCGGCGCATCCGTTTCCCTTCATCCCCAACGGCGGCTTCTCGGCCATCCTGAAGCTGCAGCGCAAGGACGACCGCCGGCCGCTGATGGCGCTGCTGCCGCTGCCGCCGCAGGTCGACCGCTTCGTGCGCCTGCCCGGCTCGGCGATCCGTTTCCTGTCGCTGGAAGACCTTGTCGACATCTACCTGCCGCGCCTGTTCCCAGGCTACGAGGTGATCGAGCGCGCCGTGTTCCGCCTGATCCGCGACAGCGACGTCGAGATCAACGAGGAGGCCGAGGATCTCGTGCTGCTCTACGAGAGCGCACTGAAGCGCCGCCGCCGCGGTGATTTGATCTCGATCTCGGTCAACTCGGCCATGCCGGCCGAATTGCGCGACTTCCTCTTCGACCAGCTCGAGATCCCGGCCCAGACCCAGACCGTCCACGTCTTCCATCTCGACCGCATGCTCAACATCGGCGACGTGAAGGCGGTGATCATCGACGACCGGCCGGACCTCAAGTTCGAGCCCTATGCCGTGCGCTTCCCCGAGCGCATCCGCGACTTCGGCGGCGATTGCTTCGCCGCCATCCGCGCCAAGGACATCGTCGTCCATCATCCCTACGAGAGCTTCGACGTCGTCGTGCAGTTCCTGCGCCAGGCGGCGCGCGATCCGGCGGTGGTGGCGATCAAGCAGACGCTCTACCGCACCAGCCATGATTCGCCGATCGTCAAGGAGCTGATCTCGGCGGCCGAGGCCGGCAAGACAGTGACGGCGCTGGTCGAGCTCAAGGCACGCTTCGACGAGGAGGCCAACATCCGCTGGGCGCGCGACCTCGAACGCGCTGGCGTGCAGGTCGTCTACGGCTTCATCGACCTCAAGACCCACGCCAAGGTCTCGATGGTCGTCCGGCGCGAGGCCCAGACCATCCGCACCTACGTGCATTTCGGCACCGGCAACTATCACCCGATCACCGCCCGCATCTACACCGACCTGTCGTTCTTCACCTGCGATCCCGCGATGTGCCGCGACGCCTCGCGCCTGTTCAACTACATGACCGGCTATGCCCGGCCCGAGCGCATGGAGAAGATCTCCTTTGCGCCGGTGACGCTCAGGCCCGACCTCTACAGCCTGATCGATGCCGAGATCGACAATGCCAAGGCCGGCCGCCACGCCGCGATCTGGGCCAAGCTCAACTCGCTGGTCGACGGCAAGCTGATCGATCGGCTCTATGCCGCGTCGCAGGCCGGCGTGCAGATCGATCTCGTGGTTCGCGGCATCTGTTGTCTCAGGCCCGGCATGCCGGGCCTGAGCGAGCACATCCGCGTCAAGAGCATGATCGGCCGCTTCCTCGAGCATGCCCGCATCGTCTGCTTCGGCAACGGCAAACCCTTGCCGTCGCCCGACGCCAAGGTATTCCTCTCGTCGGCCGACTGGATGCCGCGCAACCTCGACCGCCGCGTCGAGCTGCTTTGTCCGGTCGAGAACCCGACGGTGCACGAGCAGGTGCTCGACCAGATCATGGTCGCCAACCTCAAGGACGACGCCCAGAGCTGGATCATGGCGCCCGACGGCTCCTACAGCCGCCCGCCGATCGGCAAGGAACCTTTCATCGCCCACCACTATTTCATGACCAACCCGTCGCTTTCGGGCCGTGGCAGTGCCCTGAAACTGAGCGGCGCCGTGCCGCGGCTGGTGCTGAGCTCCTGAACTTGCGTTCATGGCGGACGTAGCGGCGTCCGGTCGCGGCCGAATCGCCGCTGCAATCCCGCGCGGTTTCGGCTAGAGGGACGCGCATGGACGGTGAGGCAACCGCGGGTCCGGGCCCCGACAGCACCCTCGGCAAGGGCCGCGTCGGCATCATCGACGTCGGCTCGAATTCGATCCGTCTCGTCGTCTACGAGCGGGCGAGCCGCGCGCCGCTGCCGGTGTTCAACGAAAAGGTGCTGTGCGGCCTGGCGCGCGGCCTGGACGCCACCGGCCGGCTCAATCCCGAAGGCGTCGAGATGGCGCTGGCCAACATCGACCGCTTCACGACGCTTGCCCACAACATGAAGGTGACGTCGCTCGACCTGCTGGCCACCGCGGCGGTGCGCGACGCCGCCGACGGCGCCGATTTCATGCGCGAGTTGGCGAGCCGGCCAGGCATCAAGCCGCACATCGTGAGCGGCCAGGACGAGGCGCGCTTCTCGGGCTACGGTGTGATCTGCGGCATGCCCGACGCCTCGGGCGTGATGGGCGACCTGGGCGGCGGCAGCCTCGAGCTGGTCGCGGTCGGGCAGGGCAAGCTCGGCAACTCCAGCACGCTCCCCGTCGGCCCGCTCCGGCTGATGTCGTCGGGCAAGGGCGATCCCAAGAAGACCGTCGTCGATGCCATCGAGAACGTGCGCTGGCTGCGCGAGGAGACCGGCAAGACCTTCTATGCCGTGGGCGGCGCCTGGCGTTCGTTCGCCCGGCTGCACATGGAGCAGGCGGGCTATCCGCTGCACATCATCCATCACTACGACATCGCGGCCGAAGAGGCGCGCGCGGTCGCCCGCCTGATCGCCGTGCAGAGCGCCAAGTCGCTGGAGAAGATGCCGGGCGTCTCGCGCCGGCGCGTCGACACCCTGCCGCTCGCCTGCCTGGCGCTCGACCGGCTGCTGGCGGCGCTGAAGCCGCGCAACGTGGTGTTCTCCGCCTTCGGCCTGCGTGAGGGGTTTTACTATTCGCGCCTCAGCGAGGCCGAGCGCGCGCGCCATCCGCTGATCGCCTTCGCCGAGGAGCAGGGTGCCGACTGGCGCCGCTTCGATCTGGCGCCGTCGGAGATCTTCGACTGGTTGAGCCCGGTGTTCGCGGGCGAAAGCGAAGCCGACTACATTCTGCGCACGGCCGCCTGCCACTTGAGCGACATTTCGTGGAACGACCATCCCGACTATCGCGCCGAGCAGGCCTATGTCCGAGTGCTGCATCTGCCGGCGCCGGGCATGAGCCACCGCGAGCGCGCCGTTCTCGCGATGGCGCTCGCCTATCGCTACAAGAGCGATCCGAAGGCCGCGATGCTCGACACCGCGCTGCATCTCACCGACGGCAGGAGCCGCACCTACGCCCGCCGGCTCGGCGCCTGCCTCAGGCTCGCCTACAACCTGAGCGGCGGGGCGCCCGGCCTGCTGCCGCAGATCCAGCTGCGTCGCACCGAACGGCAGTTGCGGCTGCTCGTGCCACCCAGCGCCAAGGGCAGCCTCGGCGACGTGACGGCGCGCCGCCTGGAGAGCGCGGCTGAGGCGTTCGACCTGGAGCCGGTGATCGTCGCGGGTTAGCGACGACGACGGCTGCCGCAGGAATACTACTAGTCCGCAGACTTGGGCGTGAGCGGGATCAGCTTGGCGTGGTCGCCGGCCAGCGACAGCGCCAGGCGACCTTCGATCAGATCCACCGCATCGGCGCCGAACACCTCGCGGCGCCAGCCTTTCAGCACCTGCACGTCGCGCTTGCCGGCGGCAAGGCGATCGAGCTCGTCGGCGCCGGCAACCAAGCGCCCGGCCACGCCGGCCTCTTCGGCCTTGACCCGCAGCAGCGTGCGCAACAGGTCGACGACGGCGCTCGGCGCGCGCAACTGCTCGGGTGCCCGGTCACGCGTCGGCAGCTCGGAATCGGGCACCTTGCGCGCCTTTTCGATCGCCTCCATCAGCTCGCGGCCCTGCCAGCCCTCGGCGAAGCCACGGCCCAGCCCGCGCGTCATGGCGAGTTCCTCGGTGGTCTTGGGCGCGTGGCTGGCGATCTCGAGCAGCTGCTCGTCGCGCAGCAGGCGTTGCCGCGGAATGTCGATGCGCTGGGCGGTGCGCTCGCGCCACGCCGCCACTTCCTTCAGCGTGCCCAGTAGCCGGGGCGAGGCGCCGCGCGGCTTCAGCCGGCGCCACGCCTGCTCGGGATCGACACGGTAGGTCGTGGGCTCGTTCAGCACCGCCATCTCCTCGGTGATCCACGAGAAGCGGCCGGTCTTGTCGAGCTCGCGCTTCAGCTTCTCGTAGACCATGCGCAGGTGCGTGACGTCGCTCAGTGCATAGGCGATCTGCCGCTCGCTGAGCGGCCGGCGGCTCCAATCGGTGAAGCGGCTGGATTTGTCGATCTTGGCCTT
>DATGZZ010000654.1:0-3165 GCA_035296945.1 Reyranella sp. | reverse complement strand
TGAAGCCCTTTTCACCGAGCTTGTTCACGCGCTTCATCATCTTGACCATCTCGGCGTGCTGCTTGAGCAGCTTGTTGACGTCCTGCACCTGCATGCCCGCACCCGAGGCGATGCGCTTCTTACGCGAGGCATGGATGATGTCGGGGTTGCGCCGCTCCTTGGGCGTCATGGCGAGGATGACAGCCTCCTGGCGCTTGAGCTGGCCCTCGTCGATCTTGGCCTTGGACATCGCGGCCTTGGCCTGCATGGCGCCCGGCAGCATGCCCATCAGGCCCGACAGGCCGCCCATCTTGCGCAGCTGGCGGAGCTGGCTCAGCAGGTCGTCCATGTCGAACTGACCCTTGCGGACCTTGGCCGCGAGCTTCTCGGCGTCCTCTTTCTCGATCGTCTCGGCGGCGCGCTCGACCAGCGAGACGATGTCGCCCATGCCGAGGATGCGGCCGGCGATGCGGTCGGGATGAAACGGCTCCAGCGCATCGAACTTCTCGCCGACGCCTATAAGCTTGACCGGGCGGCCGGTGACGGCGCGCATCGACAGCGCCGCGCCGCCGCGCGCATCGCCGTCGACACGCGTGAGCACGATGCCGGTGACGGCGAGGCGATCGTTGAAGGCCTTGGCGACGTTGACCGCATCCTGGCCGGTCATGGCGTCGGCGACGAGCAGCGTCTCCTGCGGTTTCGAGAGGGCGCTGATGTCGGCGACCTCCTTCATCAGCTCTTCGTCGATCGAAAGCCGGCCCGCGGTGTCGAGGATCAGGACGTCGAAGCCTTCGCGGCGCGCCGTCTCGAGGGCGCGCTTGGTGATGGCAAGCGGCATTTCCAGCGGCACGATCGGCAGGGTCGGCACGCCGGTCTGCTCGCCCAGGATTTTCAGCTGCTGCTGCGCGGCCGGGCGACGCGTGTCGAGCGAGGCCATCATGACCTTGCGCTTGACCGAGAAGCTGCCGCCGAACTCGGCCGCCATGCCCTGCGGGCCCTGGCTCAGGCGATAGCCGATCTTGGCCGACGAGGTGGTCTTGCCCGAGCCCTGCAGGCCCACCATCAGGATCACGACCGGCGGGATGGCGTTGAGGTCGAGGTCGGCGACAGTGCCGCCCAGCATCTCGACCAGGTGATCGTTGACGATCTTGACGACCATCTGGCCCGGCGTGACCGAGCGGATGACGTCGGCGCCGATCGCCTTGGGCCGCACGCCGTCGATGAACTGGCGGACGACCGGCAGGGCCACGTCGGCTTCGAGCAGGGCGGTGCGGACCTCACGCAGGGCCGCGTCGACATCGGCCTCGGAGAGCGCACCGCGCCCGCGAAGCTTGTCGAAGACGTCGCCCAGACGTTTGCTCAGACCCTCGAACATCCTGCCCTTTTGACCCTACGTTCGCCCAAACACGTATCGCGCCGATGCGCGAGCCTTCGCGGATCAGCGGAGCTCCCCGAAGGGGGAACCATTAATCGGCACGACCGATTGAACGGCCGGGGTATAAGGCCTGCCGGACAAGGAGTCAAAAGGCTTGGCGGCGGACTATAACCCATTGATCCAGAACGATTTACGGCCGATCCGCGGATGGTCGATCGTGATCTTCCTGGCCGTCCTGCCGCTGTTGCTGCTGCCGGCGGTCTGGCTGATCGGCAGCCGCGAAATGCTGGCGATGCTCGCCCTCTTCTTCATATCGAGCCTGATTGCGCTGGCCGTCGCGGTCGCCCCCATGGGCTGGCGGGCCCTGCCGGCGCTGGGTTTTCGGCCGGCGGGCTTCTGGCCGATCGTGCTTGGCGCGCTGGGCGCCCTGGTGGTGTCGGTCGCGGTCACGCAGTTCGGCATTGAGCCCGAAGGCGTGAAGCAGGCGATGGACGTGGCCCGGACGCCCGCGCTGTTTGCGCTGAGCCTGGCCGTGATGGCGTTGCTGGCGCCGCTGGTCGAGGAGGTGGTGTTTCGCGGCCTGCTCTATGGCTGGCTGGCCGGCCGCTGGGGAGCGACGGTTGCCTGGTTCGTGAGTTCGGTTCTCTTCGCCGCCGCCCATATCGAGCCGGCCCATATCATCCTCGTCCTGCCGCTCGGCCTGTGGTTCGGCTGGCTGCGACAGCGCACCGATTCGCTTTGGCCGTCGCTGGTGGCGCACATGGCGAACAACGGCCTTGCCGTCGTGGCAGCGGCGTATATCAGCGGAACCTCGCCCTGAGGAGCGCCGCGGAGCGGCGCGTCTCGAAGGGTGGGCAACAGTATCGATGCGGCCCACCCTTCGAGACGCGACAGGCGCGCATGTGAATGCGCGTAAGCGGGTCGCTCCTTAGGGTGAGGTCGGCGTGGTTTACCCCGCAAGCTTGCGATCGACGAAGTCCAGCCGGTCCTGACCCCAGAAGATCTCCTTGTCGATCACGAACGAGGGCGCGCCGAAGACGCCGCGGTCGATGGCGAACTTGGTGTAGGATTCGCGCTTCTCCGCCATGCCGGGCGCCTCGCTCGCCTTGAGCACGAGGTCGGCATCGAGCCCGCAGCTTGCGATGATCTCCCGCAGGGTCGCGGGATCGCCGGTGTCCTTCTCCTCGGCCCACAGGGCGGCGAGCACGGCGTGCGCGAGCTTCATGGCATCGGCCATGCGGCTGAGCTCGCGCAGGGCGAGCACGCACTTGGCGGCCGGCACTTCGTTGGCGGGAAAGAACTTGGGTTCGAGGTTGAGCTTGACGCCCAGATGGTCGCGCCAGCGCTTCAGCTCCATCATGCGATAGGCTTGGCGTTGCGGCGCGCGCTTGGGCAGCGGCAGGCCGCCCGAGACGGCGAAGACGGAACCGAAATCGACCGGCCAGACCGTGACATGCGCGTTGTGTTTCTTGACGATCTCCTCGAAACGCTTTGACCCGAGATAGGTCCAGGGCGAGTTCAACGAGACGTAGTAGTCGACGTGCTTGGCCATGGGGTCCTCCACGTGCGGACTGTGGCTGAATGGCAGGCGACAGCAAAGGGCCGATGCGCCATCCTGACCATGTGTCGGAACGAACCATCGCAATCACCGGCGGCGATGCCGGCTATTTCGACCTTATTAAGGACTGCGTCGGATCGCTGCGCGCGGCGGCGGAAGGTCGCGCGCTGGCGCTTGGCATCCTCGATTGCGGCCTGACGGAAGAGCAGCGTGCCTGGTGTCGCAGCCAGGGAGCGACCTTGGTCGTGCCGCA
>DATGZZ010000653.1:0-4341 GCA_035296945.1 Reyranella sp. | reverse complement strand
GCTTCCTGTTCAACCCCTCGGTCGGCGTCGTTGCCTGGGCGCTGGCGGCGATCGGCCTCGAGTTCAACTACGTGATCAACGGCAACCAGGCGCTGCTGCTGGTCGTGTTTGCCGCAGTCTGGAACCAAGTCAGCTACAATTTCCTGTTCTTCCTCGCCGGCCTGCAGTCGATCCCCAAGTCGCTGATCGAGGCGGCGGCGATCGACGGCGCCGGCCCAGGCAAGCGCTTCTGGGACATCGTCTTCCCGTTGCTGTCGCCCACCGGTTTCTTCCTGCTGGTGATCAACATCATCTACGCCTTCTTCGGTACCTTCGGCATTGTCGGCTCGCTGACCCAGGGCGGGCCGGGCCAGGCCACCAACATCCTGATCTGGAAGGTCTACAACGACGGCTTCCGCGGCCAGGACCTCGGCGGCTCCTCGGCGCAGTCGGTGGTCCTGATGGTCGTGGTGATCGCTCTCACCTTCGTGCAGTTCCGCTTCATCGAGCGGCGGGTCCACTACTGATGGTCGAGAACCGGCCCTTCCTGACGTTCCTCAGTCACCTCACGGTGATCGTCGGCTTGGTCATCATCGCCTTCCCGGTGTGGATGACGTTCGTCGCCTCGACCCACGACCAGGACACCATGCTGCGCTCGCCAGTGCCGATCTGGCCGGGATCGCACATGCTCGAGAATTACTGGACGGTCCTGGTCGAGGGTTACAAGAACCGGCCCGGCACGGTGCCGCTCTACGTCACGCTGACCAACAGCATGATCATGGCGCTGGGCGTCGCGATCGGGAAGATCCTGATCTCCATCATCGCCGCCTTCGCCATCGTCTATTTCCGCTTCCCGCTGCGCATGTTCTTCTTCTGGGCGATCTTCGTCACCCTGATGCTGCCCGTGGAAGTGCGTATCGTGCCGACCTACGGCGTGGTGGCGGGGCTGGGCATGCTCGATTCGTATTCCGGGCTGATCATCCCGCTGATTGCGTCGGCCACCGCGACCTTCCTGTTCCGGCAGTTCTTCCTCAGCGTCCCCGACGAGCTCACCGAGGCCGCGCGCGTCGACGGCGCTTCGCCGATGCGCTTCTTCTGGGACATCCTGCTGCCGATGAGCCGGACATCGATTGCCGCCCTGTTCGTGATCCAGTTCATCTACGGCTGGAACCAGTATCTCTGGCCGTTGCTGATCACGACCAAGGAGAGCTTCTACACCGTGGTGATGGGCGTCTCGCGCCAGGCCAACGTGGTCGACGCGGTGCCGAGCTGGAACCTGCTGATGGCCATGGCGATGCTCGCCGCGTTGCCGCCGGTGCTGGTCGTGGTGTTCATGCAGCGCCAGTTCGTGCGCGGCCTGGTTGAAACCGAGAAGTAGGCGAGACGGAGAAACAGGCCCATGGCGCAAGTCCACCTGCGCGGCGTCAAGAAGACCTACGACAACAAGATCGAGGTCATCCACGGCATCGACATGGAGATCGCCGACGGCGAATTCATCGTCATCGTCGGGCCGTCGGGCTGCGGCAAGTCCACCTTGCTGCGCATGGTGGCCGGGCTGGAGCGCATCACCGGCGGCGAGGTGGCGATCGGCGACCGCGTGGTCAATGGGCTCGAACCCAAGGACCGCGACATCGCCATGGTCTTCCAGAACTACGCGCTCTATCCGCACATGAGCGTGTACCAGAACATGGCCTACGGGCTGAAGATCAAGAAGATGCCCAAGGACGAGATCGAGCGTCGGGTGCAGAAGGCGGCCAAGATCCTCGAACTGGGAACGTTCCTGCAGCGCCTGCCGCGTCAGCTGTCGGGCGGCCAGCGCCAGCGCGTCGCCATGGGCCGCGCCATCGTGCGCGAGCCGGCGGTATTCCTGTTCGACGAGCCGCTCAGCAACCTCGATGCCAAGCTCAGGGTGCAGATGCGGCTCGAGATCAAACGACTTCAGCGCGAGCTCGGCGTCACCTCGATCTACGTGACGCACGACCAGGTCGAGGCCATGACGCTCGCCGACCGGCTGATCGTCATGAATGCCGGGGTGGCCGATCAGATCGGCACGCCGATGGACGTCTACGACCGGCCGGCCTCGGTGTTCGTGGCGGGCTTCATCGGCTCGCCGGCGATGAATTTCCTGGCGGCCAAGGTCGGTCAGGACCGCACGTCGGTCGACCTGGCCGGCACGAACGCCAATGGTGCGATCAGGCTGCCCTTGGCGCGGCCGACCTCGGCGGCGGTCGGCACGGCGGTGGCGTTGGGCGTGCGGCCCGAGCATCTCCATCCTGCGGCAGACGGGCCGCTGCAGTTCGAGGTCGAGCTGGCCGAGCCGCTGGGCGCCGACACGCTATTGCACGGCCGCTTCGGCGCGGCGCGCGAGCTGGTGACGGTGCGCCAGAGCGGCCATGTCATCGCCCGGCCGGGCGAGATGCGCCATTTCAAGGCCGAGCCTGGCCATCTGCACCTGTTCGATTCCCAGACCGGCAAGCGCTTCGCCGATACCTAGAGCAACGTCCGTCCAAACGGTGACCGACCATGACCACCGCAGGGACAAAGCGCTACGGCACGGCGAGCGCTGAGGATCGCGCCAAGGCCGGCCTCGAGTTCGTGCGCGGCCTGGTCGACGGCACGCTGCCGCTCAACACCATGGCGCGGACCCTGGGCTACGACGTCGTCGAGGCGTCGGAAGGACGCGTCGTGGTGACGGCGATGCCGACCGCCGAGCAGCTCAATCCCGAAGGCACGGTGCATGGCGGCCTGGCGGCGACGCTGCTCGACAGCTGCATGGGGCTTGCGGTGCGCACCCTGACGGGCGCCGGCACCGGCTCGACGACGCTGGAGTTCAAGATCGCCTTCATCCGACCGATTACGCCCGAGACCGGCCCGGTGCGCGGCGAAGGCGTGGTGCTGAGCATGGGCCGCCGCGTCGGCTCGGCCGAGGGCCGGCTGACCGACCGCGCTGGCAAGTTGCTGGCGCATGCCACGACGACCTGCCTGGTCTTCGAGAGGTAGGCGGTGCTGGCGGCAATCCGGCAGTTCGGCATCGGCTGCCCCTTGGTGCTGATGGGCATCGTCTTCAGTTTGGCAATGATCCCGCTGCTTTTCGGCGATCATCAGTCGAAATAGCCCGCCTTGGCCGTTCGCGATCGGTCCAGATTGGATCGTTTGGCGGGCGATGGCCGCCAATCTGAAGCCAATGGCTGCAGACCCGGGGCAATCGCCTCGGTAGGGTGCGCCCAGCCTTCAGTTCCTTCCCACACTCCCAAGGAACACCCCAACTGAAGGCCTTGAAACAGGATCGGCAGCATCCCCAACATCACAGGCTGCCGATCCTGTTTCACCCCACTCCCGTTCATCTCACGCGACGTCCGTTGCCGACGCTTCCAGGTTGGACGCGCTCAGCCGTTTATTGGTCCGAAGTGGAGCCAACGGCGATTGCGACAAATCTGTGACCGGCTACGGTTTCGTCGGAGGCAACCGCCGAAGCCGGCGGTCGAACACGAGGGGGACAGATGGACATCCTGGTGATTGAGGGCGTCGCGGCGCGACGCGTTGCCGTAGCGCAGTATCTCCTGCGGGCCACGCACAGAGTGACGATCAGCAGTTCGATCGAGGAGGCCAGGGAGATCCTGCAGTTTATCACGAAGAAGTCGGAAGCGCCCGATGCGGTCGTGATCGGCGACAGACTGGCGTCGCGCGACGACACCAGCTTCCGCGAGGAGATCGCCGATCGCTTCCCGGAAGCCGTCTGGGTCCCGCTGCCGTCGGATCTCAGCCTGCAGTGGCTGTGTGATTGGCTGCAGGGCGCCGCCAGCCGCAAGGCGGTGCGGGGCAGACGATCGGTCGCGCGCGGCTCCAGCGTCCTGGTTGTCGAGACGAACCGCGCGGCGAGAGAGGCCGCCCATGCCCGCTTCGCGTCGGAAGGGGCGACGGTACGCACCTGCGCGTCGTTCAAGGGCGCGCGCGAGACCATGGCGAAATGGAGCGTCCGCAAGATGCGGCCGGACTTCATCGTGTCGCCCATCCAGGGACGCGACGGCGGCGGCATCTCTTTCTTCCTGGATGCCAAGAGGCGTTTTCCCGACGCGCGATGGATCATCTCGGATGACGGCGAGAAGGAATGCGCCGTTGCGCCGCGCACTCAGGCGCCAGGATGAGCCCCGCTCACCAGGTCATGCGCACGCCGGCGGTGAGGGCGTGGGCGCTGTCCTGGCCGGAGATGTCGCCCTCGTAGCGGAGGTAGATCGAGGTCGCCTCGGCGATCGCCGTGTTGGCACTGAGGCCCAGCACCACGCCGTCACGCTGCGGCGCCACGCCGAAGGTCGTGAACGGCATCGCCGGTGCGCCGGCCAAGGTCGCCGATACCGGCCGCGC
>DATGZZ010000652.1:0-6252 GCA_035296945.1 Reyranella sp. | reverse complement strand
TGCCCGCGCCGTTGGGGCCGATGACGGTGACGATCTGCCCCGGCTCGATGGCGAGCGACACGCCGCGCACCGCCTCGACCTTGTCGTAGGCGACACTGACCTGGTCGATCGAGAGCAGCGCCATCTCACGCCACCCCGCCGAGATAGGCTTCCTGGACGCGCGGGTCGCTGCGCACGACGGCGGGCGTGCCCTCGCAGAGCTTGGCGCCGAAATCCATCACCACCGTGCGGTCGACCAGGCCCATGACGAAATCCATGTCGTGCTCGACCAGGAGGACGGAGAGACCTTCGGCCCGCAGCGCTTCGAGCAGATGGGCGAGGTCGGCCTTTTCGCCCGAACGCAGGCCGGCGGCGGGCTCGTCGAGCATCAGCAGCGCCGGATCGGCCGCCAGCGCGCGGGCGATCTCGAGCAGGCGCTGGTTGCCGAGCGGCAGGTTGCCAGCGAGCTCGAAAGCACGGTCGGCCAGGCCGACGCGCTGCAACTGCCGCATGGCCTCGGTCTGCGCCCGCGCTTCCTCGGCGCGATCGAGCCGCAGCACCCCGGCAAAGAAGCCGGACTGGGTACGTCCGTAGGTCCCGAGCAGCACGGTGTCGAGCAAAGTCATGGTCTTGCGCAGCTTCACGTGCTGGAAGGTGCGGGCGATGCCGGCGCGGGCGATCTGGCGCTGGGCACGGTGGCTGATGTCCTGCCCGAGAAAGCTGATCTTGCCCTGGTTCAGTGGCAGCGCCCCGGTGATCAGGTTGAACATTGTGGTCTTGCCGGCGCCGTTGGGCCCGATCAGACCGAGGATTTCGCCGGCCTTGACCTCGAAGCTCACCTTGTCGACGGCTAAAAGGCCGCCGAAGCGGCGCGTCGCGCCGGCGACGCTCAGGATCGGCTGGCCGCGCTCGGGCTGCTGGCGATGCTCGAGCGATCCGGCGGCGCGGGGCGGCGCAGGCTGTACGCGCGGCAGCCAGCGCAGCGCGAAGGGCACGATGCCGGCGCGCGCCCGCTGCAGCAGCAGGATGAACAGCACCGAGAACACGATGACTTCGAGCTGGCCCGAGGCTCCTGGCGAGATCACCGGCAGCCAGTCCTGGATGCTGTTCTTGAGCAGGGTGACGACGGCTGCCCCCACGATCGCACCCGAGAGGTAGCCCATGCCGCCGACCATCGCCATCAGCAGGTAGAGGATGCCGACACTGACGTCGAAGGGCGCGGGGCTGACGAAGCGGCTCATGTGGGCGTAGAGCCAGCCTGACAGCGCCGACAGCAGGGCCGCGATCACGAAGGTGATGAGTTTCACGCGGAACGGATTGATGCCCAGGCTCTCCGTCATGACCTGGCCGCCGCGCAGCGCGCGCACCGCCCGGCCTTCGCGCGAATCGAGCAGGTTGGCCGACAGCACCAGCGACACGATCACGAAGATCCAGATCAGATAGTAGATGCTGTTGCTGCTCGCGAGCGCATGGCCGCCGATCGAGATCGGCGGGATTTCGCTGATGCCGTTGTATTGCCCGAGCATGGGCACGTTGCCGAACAGGAAGTAGGTGGCGAGCCCCCAGGCGATGGTGCTGAGCGACAGGAAGTGGCCGCCCAGCCGCAAGGTCACCGCACCGAGGACGGCCGCGACCAGGCCGGTCAGCACGACGCCCACGACCAGCCCGATCCACGGCGAATAGCCCGCCTTCACGGTGAGCCAGGCGGTGGCGTAGGCGGCGATGCCGACGAACGCGGCCTGGCCGAAGGACAGCATGCCGCCGATGCCCGACAGCAGCACGAGGCCAAGCACGGCCAGCGCATAGATGCCGATGAAGTTCAGCAGCGTGATGCTGAACGGGCTGAGCAGCGCCGGCGCCAGCGCCAGCAGCAGGACGCCGACCGCCGCAACGAGGTGGAATTGCAGGCGCGTCATTCCTCGGCCTCTTCCTCCTCGCTGCCGGAAAAGCTCAGCGAGCGCCACAGCAAGACGGGAATGAGCAGGCTGAAGACGAGCACTTCCTTGTAGGCGCTGAGCCAGAACGAGGTGTAGCTCTCCAGGAGGCCCACCATCACCGCGCCCAGCGCCGTCACAGGATAGCTCACCATGGCGCCGATGATGGCGCCGACGAACGCCTTCAGCCCGAGCAGGAAGCCCGAGTCATAGAAGATCGTCGTCACCGGCGCGATCAGGA
The DNA here is from genome assembly GCA_035296945.1 of Reyranella sp. Lineage (GTDB taxonomy): Bacteria > Pseudomonadota > Alphaproteobacteria > Reyranellales > Reyranellaceae > Reyranella. The sequence goes on along the minus strand of DATGZZ010000652.1, from coordinate 4,098 downwards.
CGCCCGAGATGCCGGCGAGCAGCGACGCCAGCAGATAGGCGATCGTGCCGGTCGAGGTCGGCCGGATGCCGACCAGGCGCGCACCGATGCGGTTGATCGCCGTGGCGCGCAGCGCCTTGCCCTGGATGGTGAATTCGAAATAGAGGAACAGCAGGCCGCAGAAAACGATCGATGCGGCCAGGATGAGCACCGTCTGGCCGTTGACGATGAGGCCCCCGACGTCGAACACCGCGTCGGTCAGAGACTTGGTGCGCACACCCTCGGGGCCGAAGAACATCAGTCCGAGCCCGCTCAGCGCGAAATGCAGCGCCACGGCCACGGTGAGCAGCAGCAGGACCGAGGCGTCGGCGATTGGTCGGAACACGATGCGGTCGAGCAATGGGGCGATCGGCAGCACCAGCGCCAGCGCCAGCCCGATCCTGACCGGCATCGAAAAGGTCGTTCCCGCCGCGAACCACACCGCCGCGGCCGGCAGGAGCGGCAGGACGAGATAGAAGAGCAACGTGCGCGGCAGCCGATGAAACGCACGGTTCCTGACGAGAGCGGTCGCCTCGACCGCCGTCGCCAGGACCGCGAGCACGGCGACCAGGCCGACCGTCCCCGGTCGGCCCCCTGTTTCCAGCGAGGCGAGCGTGAGCGCCGTGAAGGCGGCGATATCGCCGAACGGCACGAAGATCACGCGCGTCACGGCGAAGATCAGCACCAGGCCGAGGCCGATCAGGACATAGATGGCCCCGCTGGCGATGCCATCCATCGCCAGGATCGCCGCGATCTCGCCCGTCATCGACTCAGCGCCATCGACTCAGGGCTCGTACTTCCACTGGCCGTTGACCAGCCGCACCATCACCAGCGCGCGCTCGTCGACGCCGTAGCTGTCGCTGGGCTTGTAGTTGTAGATGGCGTGCGTGCCCACGAGGTCCTTGGTGCTGAAGATCGCGTTTTTGAGCGCGACGCGGAACTCCGGCGTGCCGGGCTTGGCCCCGGTGGCCATCGCCCGCTTGGCGGCGTCTAAAAACACCAGCCAGGCGTCGAAGGAGTAGGCCGAGAAGCCGTCCGAGGTCGGCGTGCCGTTCGCCTTCTGGTAGGCGGCACGGAAGTCCATCGAGATCTTCTTGCTGAAGTGCGAATCGGGCAGCTGCTCGGCCACGATCACCGGACCGGCCGAGACCTGCACGCCCTCGACCGACTTGCCGCCGACCCGGATGAAGTCGGTGTTGAGCAGGGCCGGCGTGCCGTAGAGCGGGCCCTTGTAGCCGCGCTCAGTCAGCGCCAGCGGCGGCAGCGCGCCCTGGGTCGCGGCACCGCCCAGCAGCACGGCGTCGGGCTTGGTCGCTATCATCTTCAGCACCTGGCCCGTCACCGACGTATCGGTGCGCGCATAGCGCTCGTTGGTCAGGATCTTCAGGCCATCCGCCTCGGCGGGCTTCTGCGCGCCGTTGTAGACGAGGTCGCCCCAGGCGTCGGAAAAGCCGATATAGGCGAACTGCTTTACGCCATCGCGCTTCATGCGGTCGACCACCACCTTGACCATCAGGGTGGGCGGCTGCGGCATGACGATCGCCCAGCGGTCGCCGGCGTCGTTGGCCGCGACGCTGATGGGCGAGATCGCGATCATCGGCACCTTGAGCTCGTTGGCGATCGGCACCATGGCGCTGGTCGAGGCGGCGGTGGAGGTGCCGATCAGCAGGTCGACCTTGTTCTCCTCGACGAGCTTGCGCGCATTGCGCGTCGCCGCCGACGGATCGGAGCCGTCGTCGAGCTGGATCAGCTTGATCTTCTCGGCGCCGATGCTGCTCGCATACTCGACGGCCGCCTTCATGCCGCGGTCGTAGAGCACGCCGATCGACGAGCCCGGCCCGCTCTGCGAGGTGATGAACCCGACCGTGATCTCGGCCTGCGCGGCCGAGCCGACGCCCAGAGAAGCGACGAGGACCGCCGCTAAAATGCTATTCTTCATTGCCGTCTCCTTTTTCAGCCCTTACCCCGTAGTCACGATGATCGAACGTTCCTTCGTCCGCATCAAATCCGGCCTTGTGCACGTCGCGGCCTGCGGCGCCGGACGGCCGATCCTGCTGCTGCACCAGACGCCGCGCTCCTGGGACGAATATCGCGAGGTGCTGCCGCTCCTGGGCGCGCGCTATCGCGCCATTGCCATGGATACCGTGGGCTTCGGCGATTCCGAACCTCTGCCAACTGGCGCCGATTCCATCGAGGCCTGGGCGGAAGCTGCGCACGAGGTACTGGCGGCACTGGGCCACGCCCGCGCCGTTGTTGCAGGCCATCACACGGGCGCGGCCGTCGCCGTCGAAATGGCGGCGTCGCGGCCCGAGCGTGTCGAGGCGCTTGTCCTGTCGGCGTGTCCGTACGTGGATGCGGCACGACGGGCGAAGGAGCCGGGCAGACGCGTGATCGACGAGGTATCCGCACACATCGACGGCCGGCATCTCCAGGAACTGTGGGCCAGGCGGCAGCCCTTCTATCCGGAGGGCCGCGGCGATCTTCTCGAACGCTTCATCGTCGATGCGTTGAAGGCGGGACCACGTGCCGCCGAGGGCCATCGCGTCGTCGGCCGCTACGTGATGGAGCCGCGGCTGCCGCTGGTGCGCTGCCCGACCCTGGTGATTGCGCCCATGGCCGATCCGCACGCCCATCCGCATGCACCCGCAGTCGCCGCCAGCATTGCCGGCAGCAAGCTGATCGAGATTGAAGCCGGCACCGTGCCGCTTCCCGACCATATGCCGCACGCCTTCGCGGCTGCGATCGACCAGTTCCTGTCGAGCCATTAAGAGCCCGCCCCCAAGCCGAGATGTTTCAATCCTAAAGTTTCTGGAAAACGAGAGTCAAGGCCGGCTGGCATAGAAAAAGGCCGTTGCGCCGCAACATATGCTGAAAGCGCGCGACGCCGATTGACAGGCAAAAGCTTCACTACTTAAATATCTTCCGTTGCGACTGACCGCTATTGCTCATGCAATTCCGGTGCCGCTTCTCGATCGTGAGAGACGCCCATGGCCGAACGATCCTTCGCAAAAGAGGTAGAGGACCTCAAGCTTGGTGACGGGCAGGAGTTCCACGGCGAAGGCATCCTCGCCATCACCAAGGCCCTGCTGCAGTCGGGCGTGGGCTATGTCGCGGGATATCAAGGCGCGCCGATCTCGCATCTGATGGATGTGCTGTCCGACGCGCAGGACATCCTGTCCGACCTCGGCGTTCACTTCGAGACCAGCGCCAGCGAGGCGACGGCTGCGGCGACGCTCGCAGCCTCGGTCATGTATCCCATCCGCGGCGCCGTCACCTTCAAGTCGCCGGTCGGCACCAACGTGGCGTCGGATGCGCTGGCCAACCTGGCCTCGGGCGGCGTCACCGGCGGCGCCCTGATCATCGTCGGCGAGGATTACGGCGAGGGCTCCTCGATCATGCAGGAGCGCAGCCACGCCTACGCCATGAAATCCCAGATCTGGCTGCTCGATCCCCGGCCGGACCTTGAAAGCATCGTGCGCGCCGTCGAGACCGGCTTCGAATTGTCGGAGGCGTCGAACACGCCGGTCATGCTGGAAGTGCGCATCCGCGCCTGCCATGTGCGCGGCAGCTTCCGCACCAAGACCAACCAGCGGCCGACGATGAGCGTGAAGGACGCGCTCGAGACGCCGCGGCGCGATACCGGCCGCGTCGTCCTGCCGCCCGCCTCCTACGTCCACGAGAAGGAGAAGATCGAGAAGCGCTGGCCCGCCGCGGTGAAGTTCATCAAGGAGCGCCGGCTGAACGAGTTCGTGCCGGGCGACATCGGCGACGTCGGCATCATCCTGCAGGGCGGCATGTACAACGGCGTGCTGCGTGCCCTGCAGGGGCTCAGGCTAGCCGACGTCTGGGGCACCAGCCGCATTCCCCTCTATGTGATGAACGTCACCTATCCTTTGGTGCCGGACGAGGTCGTGGAGTTCTGCCGCACCAAGCGCGCGGTTCTGCTGGTGGAGGAGGGGCAGCCCGACTTCATCGAGCAGGCGCTCAGCAAGATCCTGCGCCAGGCCGGGATCCCGACACCGATGTCGGGCAAGGACCTGTTCCCCATGGCGGGCGAATACACCGCCCAGGTCATGGGCG
>DATGZZ010000651.1:0-7210 GCA_035296945.1 Reyranella sp. | reverse complement strand
TCGGTCGCGAGCTTCTCGAACAGGTCGTGATGCTCGCGGAAATAGCCGGTGCGGAAATCCTTGAATCCCTTGAGAAGCCGTTCCAACGCCATGACGTCTCGCCTACGATGCCGCGACCACGGCGGCAAGGTGAAATGACCCAAGAATTGCTCTACGACAAGCGCGGCGAGATCGGCTGGATCACGTTCAACCGGCCACAGGCACGCAATGCGCTGACCTTCGCGATGTATGAAGGTTTGGCCGAGATCTGCGCCCGCGTCGGCCAGACCCGCGAGGCCAAGGCCCTGGTCATCACCGGCGCCGGCGACAAGGCCTTCGCGGCCGGCACCGACATCGCCCAGTTCCAGGCGTTCCAGGGTGGCGAGGACGGCATCGCCTACGAGCGCAAGATGGACCGCATCCTCGACACGATCGAACGCTGCAGCGTGCCCACCATCGCTGCCATCGCCGGCTTCTGCACCGGCGGCGGAGCGGCGATCGCAGCAGTCTGCGACCTCCGGCTTGCCACCACCAGCGCCCAGTTCGGCTTTCCCATCGCCCGCACGCTGGGCAACTGCCTGTCGATGGCCAACTACGCCCGGCTGGCGGCCCTGATCGGCCCGCAGCGCACCAAGGAAGTCATCTTCCTGGCCAAGCTGATCGATGGCCCGACCGCCCTCGATATCGGCCTGGTCAGCGAACTCCTGCCGGACGCCGCCTCCCTGCACGCCCGGGCCGAGGAAGTGGCCCGCACGGTGGCCAGCCACGCCCCCATCACCCTCCAGGTCACCAAGGAGGCGCTGAGGCGCCTGCAGGCCCGGCTGGGCGACGACGATATCGACGATCTCATCAGACTGGCTTACGGTAGCCAGGACTTTCGCGAAGGCATGGCGGCATTCCTGGCCAAGCGGGCGCCGAAATGGTCGGGGACATGACCCGGCTCGACATCAAGGAGGACGTAATGAATCGACTTGGGACCACTCTGGCCGCTCTGGGACTGTGCGTTGCCGCCGCTGCCTGCCAGAGCCCGCAGCAGAAGATCGCCGCCAAGGAAGACATGATGACGGGGGCCGGCTTCAAGTTCGTGCCGGCCAACACGCCGGCCCGGCAGCAGGCGTTCAAGCAGCTGCCGGCGCACCGCTTCTCGCGGCAGATCCGCGACGGCCGTGTCTTCTACGTCTATCCCGACCAGACGGTCTGCGTGTGCCTGTATGTCGGCGACCAGAACGCCTACGCGAGCTATCGCAAGAACATGTTCGACAAGCAGCTCGCCGATGAGCAGCAGATGACCGCCCAGGAAATGGAAATGAACAGCTGGGATTGGGGTCCCTGGGGCGGCTATCCAATGGGCTGGTACTACTAGGGCTTGGCCGCTACCGGCGGCCGATCAAGCGATAGTATAAATTGTGCCGGCTTCGTGGCGGTGCACATAGGTTGTGCACAGGGAACCACGAGGCCGGAGCTGAGTTGATTCCTCACGCAATTCAACGCGCGAAGGAGTCCCAGCAATGCCGAAATATCGCATTGGCGCCGTCCTGCTCGGCAGTCTGTTCCTCGCCTCTCCGGTGATGGCCCAGAGCACCAACCTGGCCTATGCCACCGGCGAGCCGCGCTCGGAGTCCATGGTCTTCCTCGAGAGGGGGAACGTGCTGCCCGAGTCCGCGATCCCGATGGTGAGCAAGGCCTCAAAGGCGGCCAAGGCCGGCAAGACGATTCACTTGGTGGGTCGTGCCGACCAGGCCGAGATCGTCAAGCAGGAGATGATCCGCGAGGGCGCGCCCGCCAACGCCATCGTCGTGGCGCGCGAGCCGGTGAAGGCGTTGCCCAAGGTCGACAGCCTGAGCGACACCGCAAGCCGCACAGTCGAGATCAAGTACTAGAAGGACGCTTCGACAGATCCCAAGGCCGGGAACTCGCCACGGGCGCGGGTTCCCGGCGGGAAGTAGCGAAGGCCGGTCCATGACCCCGTGGTGATGGCCTGCCCCTTGGCGAGGCCGCCGCGCCGGCGCACCGCGTGATCGATCATCCAGGCCAGAGGCCGCACCGGATCGACCGCTCCCAACCCTCCCGTCTGATCCACCACCACCTTGTCATCGATCACCAGCCTCACGGGCAGGCTGGCCCAGTCGAGGCCCTTCCAGTTGGCGATGGCATCGCCCACGACCAGGGCGTGGTTCATCTGGTTGTCGGCCAAAAGCCATTCGGGATCGACCTGCTGGAAATTTGCCAGGCGCGTATCGACCACTTCCATGCCGACGAAGGCGTCGCCAACGGCAGCGAGGGCTTCGTCGCGGCCGACCGGCTCGCTGCGGGCGGCGATGTCGCGCACGATGTGGAAGGAGATCTCGATCTCCACGCCGATCATGTGCATGGCCTTGCCGTCGAACCGTGCCGGCGACGTCACCAGAGCACCCGAAAGCAGCGGCGCGGGATTGGGCTCGGCCGTCGGCGTGCGGGCGCCGACCTTCCAGCCTGCAGCGGGGCCTGTCGCGCCTAAAACGCCGTCCTGGATGGCATAGACCGCATCGCGGTCCGGCAGCGCGAAGGGCGGCGCCATCTGGATGCCGGTGCGCCGCGCTTCGAGGAGGCCGCGCACGGCGTGGGAAATGTCGAGCGGCATGCTAAGCTTTCCTCAAGCAAGAAAAGACCGGAGGGACAATGCCCTACGCCAGCGGGCGCGTCATTCACGATGCCGATGCGCACATCATGGAGCGGCCGGGCTTCCTGGAAGATCACATCGAGGCGAAGTATCGCGGCCGCGTCGGCGATGACGTGCTGTTCCCGCGGCGCGAGGGCTTTCACAGCCATCTCAAGGAGGCCCACAAGGACGGCGCAGGGGACGCGGCCTTCGACGAAAGCCAGATCATGCTCGCCAAGAACTGGGCGGCGCTCGGTTCGTCCGCCCGCCACGAGCGCCCGCGCTCGATCGACCTTTTGGGCTTCGCCAGCCAGCTCATGTTCACCACGGCATTGTTGAACTACTCGTCGGTGCTCGAAGGCGGCCCCGATCCCGATCTCACCTACGCCGTGGCGCGCGCGCATACGCGGCACATGGTCGAGTTCTGCTCGGTCGATCGCCGCCTGCTGCCGACGGGCTATGTGCCATTGGTCGACTTCGAGCGCACCGCCAAGGCCGCACGGGAGGCGATCGCGCTCGGCGCCAAGGCGTTGCTGATCCCCTCGCGCTGCCCTGACAATCATTCGCCGAGCCATATCGGCTTCGACCCGCTGTGGGCGATCGCCCAGGAAGCCGCCCTGCCGATCGTCTTCCACGTCGGCGGCGGCGGCAAGCTTCTGGAGGACGCCTACTTCAACAACGGCCTGCCGCCGGTGCCCGACTTCCACGGCGGCGACGACAATTTCAAGTCGATCGACTACATGGCGATCGCCTATCCGCCGATGAAGGCGCTGACGGCGCTGATCGTCGACCGCGTGCTCGACCGCTTCCCCAGGCTGAAGTTCGGCGTCATCGAGCAGGGCGCGTCATGGGTGCCAGGCTGGATGCGCAACATGGATTCGGCGCACAACGCCTTCTACAAGAACGAGGAGCGGCTGCAGAAGATGTCGCTCATGCCCAGCGAGTTCGTGAAGCGTCAGGTGCGCGTCACGCCCTATCCGCACGAGGATGCGGGCTGGATCGTCGCCAATGCAGGCGACGAGGTCTGCCTGTTCTCGTCGGACTACCCGCATGTCGAGGGCGGGCGCCATCCGATCAAGCGGTTCGAGGCTTCCATGGAAGCCGCCGGCATCAATGAGCAGCAGAAGCAGCGCTTCTATTGCGACAACTTCGTCGACCTGATGGGAGCGGGACTGACATGAGCACTTACTCGACCTTGCTGACCGAACGCACCGGCGCGGTCCTGAAGATCACCACCAACCGGCCGGAAGTCCTGAACGCCCAGAGCCGCGTCCTGCTGGAAGAGCTCGACGATGCCTTCCGGCGCGCCGTCGACGACGAGGCCGTGCGGGTGATCATCCTGGCCGGCGCCGGCAAGCATTTCTCGGCCGGCCACGATCTCGGCAGCCCGCAGGAGATGGCGGACCAGAAGAAGACGGCGCTCGAGCCCGGCTTCAAGGGCGAGTACCGGCGTCTGTGGGAGCGCTTCTTCGAGAACACCATGCGCTGGCGCGACCTGCCCAAGCCCACCATCGCCCAGGTCCAGGGCTACTGCATCATGGGCGGCCTGATGATCGCCTCGGCCTGCGACCTCATCATCGCCAGCGACGATGCCCAGTTCGCCGACCGCGCCGTGAAGTGGGGCGGCAGCCACGTGCAGTATTTCTCGATGCCGTGGGACTTCGGGCCGCGCAAGACCAAGGAATATCTCTTCACCGGCCGCTTCATCAGCGCCGCCGAGGCCGAGCGCGCCGGGCTGGTGAACCGCGTGGTGCCGCGCGCCAAGCTGGAAGAGGAAACGATGGCGCTCGCCCAGGACATCGCCGAGCGCGATCCCTATGCGATGAAGCTCGCCAAGGCGTCGGTCAACGAGATGCTCGATGCCCAGGGATTCAGGCAGGCGATGGAGAACGCCTTCAAGAACTACATGCTCACCATCCCGCATCGCATGGAGATGGGCACCTACGGCCCTGCGGCCCGCGAAAAGGCCCCGAAGGACCGATTCGCGGTGCTGAACAAGAAAGCCTCATAGTCTTCCGGACCGCGAGCCTCCGGCTCGCTCATGAGCTTGAGCGAGCCAGAGGCTCGCGGTCCGGAAGAAGAAGAAAGCTAGGCCGCCCGCCTCTGCCGCTCCGCCATCTCCACGCCCATCGCCTTCACGACGGACGGGCGCTTGAGGTGCTTCTGGTGGTAGGCGGCGATGGTCGGCCACTTCGCGAGGTCGACCTTCAGGAACACCGCCCAGTTCAGCATGGTGACGAGGTACGCATCGGCCACGGTGAAGGTGTTGCCGACGATGTAGTCGCCGGTGCCGAGCTTCTTTGCCAGGTAGTCGAAAGTCGGATCGAACAGCTCGCGGGCAGCCTGCTTGGTTGCGTCCGCGGCCTTGGGGTTGAACACGTTGTAGAAGATGCGCTTGTGCAGCTCGGTCGAGAGATAGTTCAGCATGTCGATCAGCTGGTAGCGCTCGACCGTGCCCCAGGCCGGCGCCAGGCCGCTCTTGGGGGCTGCGTCCGCCAGGTACTGCAGCACCGACGGGCCCTCGTTCAGGATCTGCCCGTCATCGAGCTTGAGCGCCGGCACGTAGCCCTTGGCCGAGATCTGAAAGTAGTCGCCGCCGTCGTCGGTCTTCTTGTTCTCGACGAAGCGGACCTTGACGGGCAGACCTGCTTCCAGCGCCGTGATATGCGAGGCCAGCGAGCAGGCCATGGGTGAGGCGAACAGTTCCATCGTATCCTCCGTGGTTTTGTGCGATACGGTACACAAATACGGCCGAGGGACTGCGTCAAGGCAAATCATGCGAACCGGTACAGAAATAACCAAACGTTCCCGCGGCCGCCCGCGCGGCTTCATTACCGAGGAGGTACTTGAAAAGGTCCGCGGCGTGTTCATGGCCAAGGGCTTTACCGGCGCCTCGCTCGACGAGCTGGCGGCGGCGGCCGGCCTCAACCGGCCGAGCCTCTATGCCGCGTTCGGCGACAAGGAGCAGCTTTATATCGCCACGCTGCGCTTCTACGGCACCAAGAGCATCCAAGGCCTCGACGCGGTCCTGGCCGGCCCAGGGACCATCCAGCAGCGCCTGGCCCGCGTCTACTCGGCGGCGATCGATCTCTACACCGCGCCGCCGCACCGGCCGGGCTGCATGATCGTCGGCACCGCCGCCGTCGAATCGCCCAGCTATCCCCGCATCGGCGCGGCGGCCGCCGAGCTTCTGGCCGCCATCGAGAAGAGCCTCGAGCGCGCCTTCGCCGCCAGCGATCTCTCCAAGAAACCCACCCCCGCGGCGCGCGCCCGCATGGCCGGCGCCATCCTGTACGCCATCGCCATCCGCGCGCGGCTGGGCGCCAAGGCATCCGAGCTGAAGGCCTTCGCCAATTCCATGGTGCCCACGATCTGCGGTTGAACGTGGTATCATCCACGCGATGACAACCGACGCCCACCCGTGGAGCGCGGGCTTCCGCTCCCTCGAAGAGGAACACGACTACCGCCTCGAGGAAGTCGACGGCCAAGTGCCGGCCTGGCTCAGGGGCACGCTGTTCCGCAACGGTTCGGGCCGCAACGAGCTTGCCGGCCATTGGTTTCCGCACTGGTTCGACGGCGACGGCATGATCGCCGCCCTCCGCTTCGACGACCAGGGCATCCATTTCCGCAACCGCTACGTCGCCACCGACAACTACAAGGATGAGACCGCGGCGCAGCGCATCGTGCATCGCGGCTTTGGCAAGATGCGGCCGGGCGGCGTGCTGGCCAACGCGTTGCGGCAGCCCGCCAACGTCTCCAACACCTCGGTGGTGATGGACGGCGACCGCCTGCTGTCGCTGTGGGAAGGCGGCGCGCCCTACGCACTCGATCCCGCGACGCTGCAGACGCGCGGACTGGAGGATTTCGGCGGCAAGGTGAAGACGTTCTCGGCCCATCCCAAGCGTGACCCCGAGACCGGCGAGCTGTTCAACTTCGGCATCGACTACGGGGCCAGGTGCACGCTGACGCCCTACCGCCTGCACAACGGCACCCTCACCGCCCTGCCGGTCGTCACCCTGCCCTATGCGGTGATGAACCACGATTTCGTCCTGACGAAGAACTATCTCATCTTCTGCATCGGGCCGATCCTGAGCTCATCCCTCCCCTTCATTCTCGGCTTGAAAAGCTTCGACGCGGCGCTTCATTGGGAAGCCAAGAAGCCGACCCTGGTCCTGCTCGTCCCGCGCCACGGCAAGGGCAAACCGCGCATCATCGAGACCGACGCCTTCTTCCACTTCCATTTCGTCAACGGCTACGAGGAAGACGGCGCGCTGATCCTCGATCTTTGCCGCTATCCCGATTACCTCACCATCGGCCAGGTGTTGCGTGAGTACTGGAAATCGGACTGGCCGTCGTACGGCATGGCCCGCCTCACCCGCCTGCAGATCGAGCTTTCGAGCGGCAAGGTCGACCGTCGCGTCTTCGATACCGGCGCCGCCAACGAGTTTCCCATCATCAACCCGGCCTATGTCGGCAGGCGCCACCGCTACGCCTACATCGCCTGCAATCGCGCCGACCGCATGACGGGCCTGCAACAGCAGCTCGCCAAGGTGGACTTCCAGGCCGGTACCGTCCTGCGCCACGACTTCGGGC
>DATGZZ010000650.1:0-4510 GCA_035296945.1 Reyranella sp. | reverse complement strand
GAGCGCCGCCAGCCTGACTTCAAGGGCCGCTGATCGATCATGCAACGTCGTCTAGCCGCCATCGTCCACGCCGACATCGCGGGCTTCACCCGCATGATGGAGGGTTCGGAGACGCGCACCTTCCGGCACCTGAAGACGGCGCAGATCGAGGTGTGGCGTCCAGCTATCCAGGCGTCCAACGGCCGCCTGGTGGGAACCGCGGGCGATGCCATGCTGGCGGAGTTCGGCTCGGCCGTGACCGCCGTCAGCGCCGCGCTCGACATCCAGGAGCGCATGGCGCAGTTCAACGACACGATCGAGCCCGAGCAACGCATGAATTTCCGCATCGGCGTGCATCTCGGTGAAGTCATCGTCGACGACGAGGATCAGAACATCTTCGGCGACGGCGTGAACCTTGCGGCCCGCATCCAGGCGCTGGCCGAGCCCGGTGGCATCGCCGTGTCGCGCGCCGTTCGGGACCTGGTCGAGCTGCGCCTCGAGTACGCCTTCGTCGACGGCGGCGAGCAGACGCTGAAGAACGTCAGCCGCTCGGTACAGATCTTCCATGTCAAGCACGCCACGGCGGCCGCGCCGACCCACACCACGACGCGCATGGTGCCGCAGGTCACGCTGCGCTTCGAGGGCACCGATTCGACCAAGACCAAGCACAGCTTCGAGGTCACGCTGGAAAAGCTGATGAGCCGGTCCGACGGCATGGTGATCGGCCGTTCCGCCGACCAGTGCGAGTTCGTCCTGGCCCATCCTACCGTGTCGCGCCGCCACGCCCGGCTGCGCGTCGCCGGCGAAGCGCTGCAGGTCGAGGATCTCGGCTCGACCAACGGCACCAAGGTAGGCGAGCAGCCGCTGAAGGCCGGCGAGCCGATGACGTTGCATGCCGGCGACAAGCTCCGGATCGGCGACGTCGACATGCTCGTGCGCCATCTTTAGTCCGGCAGCGCCATGACCGGTCCCACGCAAACGACTGACCAGCCGCACGGGGCGATCCCCGAGGTCGATTACGTCGCGCTGCAGCCCGGCCAGACGATCGGCCGCTACGAGATCGTGTCGGTGCTGGGCCAGGGCGGTTTCGGCATCACCTACCGCGCGCGCGACGTGCAGCTCGGCCGCGAAGTCGCGATCAAGGAATATCTGCCGTCGGCGCTCGCCATCCGACAGGGCGGCGCCACGGTGCTGCCGCGCACCACCAAGATGGCCGACGATTTCGGTTGGGGCCGCGATCGCTTCGTCACCGAGGGCCGGACGCTCGCCAGCCTGCATCGCGCGACGGCGATCGTGCACGTCTTTGACTATCTCGAAGCCAACGGCACCGCCTACATCGTCATGGAGCTCTTGAGCGGCGAGACGCTCGAGGAGCGCATCACCAAAGGCGGGAAGCTCTCGTCGGAAGAAGTCGAGCGCATCCTGTGGCCGCTGCTCGACGGCCTGGAGCAGGTTCACAGCGCAGGCTTCCTGCATCGCGACATCAAGCCCGCCAACATCCTGCTCGACGCTGCGGGTCACCCGACGCTGATCGACTTCGGCGCTTCGCGCGCGGCGATGGCCGGCCGCAGCACGGCGCTCACCGCCATCTTCACGCCGGGCTATGCCGCGGCCGAGCAGATGACCTCGGCCAAGCAGGGGCCGTGGACCGACATCTACGGGCTGTCGGCCACGCTCTATCACGCCATCATCGGACGGACGCCGCCCGGTGCTTTCGACCGCATGCTGAGCGACACCTACGAGCCGCTGTCGCAGATCAAGCCGGCCGGCTTCTCGCCGGGCGTGCTGGCCGGCATCGACGCGGGTCTTGCCGTCGTGGCCAGCGACCGGCCGCAGAGCATCGCTGGCTGGCGGCCGGTCCTCGGCATGACCGAGGCGCCGGCGGGCGATGCCACGGTCGCCATCGGCAAGGCGCCGGCGCCGGCATCGCGGCACGTCTCGACCCTGCCGCCGCCCGCGGCGCCGGGCGCGTCCAGCCGAACGGCCCTGTGGCTCGCGCTGGTGGCCCTTGTGCTCGTGCTCCTGGGCGGGGGTGGCTACTACTACGCCGTGCGCGGCCCGGATCCGGAGACGCTAAAGGCGCAGCGGGCGGCCGAGGAGGCCGAGGCGGGGCGTCTCAAGGCGGAAGAGGTAGCGGCCAAGCTGCGCATCGAGAACGAGCAGCGCCTCAAGGCCGAGGAGGAGCGCGTGAAGGCTGCCCAGATTGCCGCCGCGCGCGAACGCCAGGAGGCGGCCGAAGCCGCCGCCAAGAAGCAGTTCGAGGAGGAGACGCGGCGCAAGATCGAGGCCGAGATGGCCTCGCAGAAGAAGGCCGAAGAGGAAGCCAAGCGCAAGGCCGACGAGGAGGCCGAGGCGCGCCGCAAGGCGGTCGAGGACGCCCGCAAGGCCGTCGAATTCGTCGCCGGCGCCTTCGGCCATTTCGGCAAGTCACTGATGATGATCGGCCTGAAGGACCGCTCGGATGAGATCCGCCTGCAGGGCGTCGACATCGTGGCCGACCCGGCCCTGCACGAGGTCGCGGTCGCGGCACTGGCCGCCCAACCGCGCGACTTGCGCTGCCGTCAGACAGACCGGCTGACCGACGGCACGCCGCTCTATCGCTGCCTGATCACGCCGCTCAACGCCAAGCAACCGCTGAATGACGTTCCCGATACCGACCGCCTCGACCTTGCCCTGGCGTTGGTCAGGAACGGCCTGGTGCTGGCCTCATGCGATGCACCGCGTTCCTACGCAGATGCTGAAGACGATGCACGTGGTCGAAAACAGGCCCTTTGGGGTAGAGTAACGGTTCCAGAATACAAACGGAGATGCACCAAATGACTGCACTGATTGCCCAGACGACGAGCCTACGCATGGTAGGCCGGAAGCTCGCGATGCAAGCGGTCGGCATTGTCGCCGCCTTTGGCCTTGCGACGGCGTGCACGACCAGCGAAAGCGGCGGGCCCTCCAACCAGGCGATGGGCACCTTCATGGGAGCGGCAGTCGGCGGTGCGGTGGGCGGTCTCGCGTTCGGCTCGGCCGGCGGTGTGATCGGCGGTGCGCTGGTCGGCGCCCTGGCCGGCAACCTGGTCGGCCGGGCCCTCGACAACCAGGAGCGTACGCGGCTCGCGCAGGCGACACAGACCGCCTTCGTGGCGGAGACCAACGTGCCGACGAACTACACGGTCGAGCCGACGACCAAGACCACCGCACCGCCGACGGTCGTCGGCGCCAGGCCGACGGCGCCGGCCTCGACGCGGGCCGACGGCAGCACCTGCCGGCCGATCGAGCTCACCGCCACCAAGAACGGCCAGACCACGACCGAGACCACGACCTTCTGCAAGGCCGCTGGCTCGAACGATCTGAAGCCGGTCTCGGTGTAACCACGCTAGCGGCCGCCCGGGCTTCGTGGCAGCCTCTGCTTTGGGCAGGGGCTCATGAGCGACGAGGCTAGCCAGACACAGGGCGCCGCGCCGGTCGATCTCGCATCACTGGCGCCGGGCCGCATGATCGGCCGCTACGAGATCGTAGCGGTCCTGGGGCACGGCGGCTTCGGCATCACCTATCGCGCCCGCGACGCCCAGCTCGGGCGCGAGGTCGCCATCAAGGAATACCTGCCGCTGGCGCTTGCCGTGCGCCAGGACGGCACCACCGTCCAGCCGCGCTCGACCTCGGCAGCACAGGATTTCGCCTGGGGCCGCGACCGCTTCGTCGCCGAGGGTCGCACGCTCGCCAGCCTGCAGAACGCGCCGGGCATCGTGCGGGTGTTCGACTTCCTCGAGGCCAACGGCACGGCCTATATCGTCATGCAGCTCCTGCAGGGTGAGACCCTGGAGAGCCGCCTGACGCAGGCCGGCACCCTGCCGCCAGCCGCTATCGACCGCATTGTGTGGCCGCTGCTCGATGGCCTGGAGCAGGTCCACAACGCGGGCTTCCTGCATCGCGACATCAAGCCCGCCAACATCCTGCTCGACGCTGCGGGTCACCCGACGCTGATCGACTTCGGCGCTTCGCGCGCGGCGATGGCCGGCCGCAGCACGGCGCTCACGGCCATCTTCACGCCGGGCTATGCGGCGGCTGAGCAGATGACCTCGGCCAAGCAGGGGCCGTGGACCGACATCTACGGCCTGTCGGCGACGCTCTATCACGCCATCACCGGCTCGGCGCCGCCCAGCGCCTTCGACCGCATGCTCGACGACGAGTACCAGCCGTTGGCCAGGACGGCGCCGCCGGGCTTCGGCCGTGGCCTACTGGTCGGTCTCGATGCCGGGCTGGCCGTGCGTGCCAGCGACCGGCCGCAGAGCATCGCCGGCTGGCGGCCGATCCTGGGCCAAGCTGCGGCGCCGGGTGCCGCCGTGACCGTGGCGATCAAGCAGTTGCCGCCCACCGGGCAAACTTCCGTCGCGCCACCGCCGTCTGCTGCAGGGGCATTGCCGGCGAAGAAGCGCGGCATCGGCCTGTGGCTCGGCGTCGGGGTTGCGGCCATCCTGCTACTGGCCGGCGGCTACTATGCCCTGGTCGACGACAAGCGTGGGCCTCAGATGGCGGCGCA
>DATGZZ010000649.1:0-7880 GCA_035296945.1 Reyranella sp. | reverse complement strand
GCGGCCCAGCTCTTGGTCGTGGTGGTGAGCTCGTCCATGCCGTCCTGGCCATGCACGACCAGGGCGCGCTCGAGCCCGAGCTGGCCCAGCGCCTCGGCCACCGGTTTCAACCAGCGCCGGTCGAACACGCCGACGAGCTGGCGTTTCACCGTGGCGGGGTTCGACATCGGGCCCAGCAGGTTGAAGATGGTGCGCGTGGGTGCCAGCTCGACGCGCGGGCCCGCGACGTTGCGCATGGCGCCGTGATGGCGCGGCGCCATCAGGAAGCAGATCTTCGCCTCGACCAGTGCCTGCTCGAGCTTCTCGATCGACAGTTCCAGCCCGATGCCCAGCGCCGACAGCACGTCGGCGGCACCCGACTTGGAGGTGAAGGCGCGGTTGCCGTGCTTGGCGACGGGCACGCCGGCGCCCGCAACGACGAAGGCCGAGCAGGACGAGACATTGTAGGTGCCATGGTGGTCGCCGCCGGTGCCGACGATGTCGATCGCGCCCGCGGGCGCCTTCACGGCCTGCATCTTGGCGCGCAGCGCCCGGGCGCCGCCGGCCAGTTCCTGGGCGGTCTCGCCGCGCACCTTCAGGCCCATCAGGAAGGCGCCCATCTGGGCCGGCGTGGCGTCGCCCGAGGTCATGATGTCGAAGGCGCGCTCGGCTTCACCGATGGAAAGCGTCTCGCCGTTGCCCACCTTGGCCAGAAGACCGCGAAAATCGTCGATGTCGCCGCTCACCAAAACCCCGTCACATTTTGCCCCTTGCCGGCCGGGCCGGCGGGCGCGTAGCTATATCACATGGCTCAAGAACTCATCCTCAAGGTCACCGGCATGGATTGCGACGGCTGCGTAAAGGCCGTCACGCGTGCCGCCACGGGCGCGGGCACCGCCCCCCTTTCCGTCGATCTCAAGAGCGGCGAGATGCGCCTGCCCGCCGGCGCCGACGTGCCCGCGATCAGCAAGGCGATCCAGCGCGCAGGGTTCGGCGTCGCCTCCTGAGCCAATAACTCCAGTATAGAACAGATTGCGAACGAAGGCCAGCCCAAAAGGGTGCGGCCCGTGCCGCTGTGCGCGTGCTCGGGAGGGGAGTTTTTGCGCGCCGGGGTGCGCCCAAAACTCATTCGATGGGTGCTTTCGCTGGGCTGATTTAATCGTTTTCTGTCAACGGCTTAAACCCACTTTTCTGGCGATATTGCCAAATTCATAAGCAACCTTATTTTAGGTATACTTAGGAATTCGCAAATGGACGATCCCGACCGCGATCTCGGCTTTCTGCTGCACGACGTGGCGCGCCTGATGCGCATGCGCTTTGAGCAGAATGCGCACGATCTGGGACTGACCCGCTCGCAAGGCCAGGTGCTGGTGCATCTGGCGAACAACGAAGGCATCCATCAGGGCGCGCTGGCGGAGAAACTCGACATCGCGCCGATCACGCTGACGCGCATCCTCGACCGGCTGGAGGAGGCGGGCCTGATCGAGCGGCTGCACTATCGCCAGGATCGCCGCGTGCGCCTGCTGCGCCTCACCCAGGCGGCGCATCCTCTGATCGCCGACATCTTGGCGATCGGCTCCGCAACGCGCGGGCAGGCGTTGGACGGCGTATCGGAAGAAGACCGCGACCGCCTGTTCGACATCCTGTCCCGTATGAAGAGCAATCTTCACAAGCCCGCCGGGCACCAGCGCGTTCGTCGCCTTGGCCACGATCAGTAGCGGGCGCTGCTACACGCTTCCTGAAGGTCGTCGAACGGCACCCGTTGATTTCCTGCTGAAGCGCGCCAAGGCGCAGCCGGGCGAGGCGGCGATCGTGGAATAGGGGCGTCCCCGCAAGTCGCACGCATTCGCCGCCACCTGCGACGCTCGAAACGACTAAGCCAGTTCGCAGATGTCGAGCATCGTCAATATGTAGATGCGGATCATGTCGAGATAGTCGGCGATGTCGACCCGCTCGTCGGGCATGGTGTTGTAGCGGCCGCCGGGACCGCACACGACGCCCTCCATGCCGAGCTCGCGATAGAAGTGGCCGGCGTCGGTGCCGTAATAGCAAGGCGGCGCGAGCGCACCGGTCGGCTGCGGCTCGCCGCGCACTGCCTGGTAGGCGGCATTCAAGGTCTTCACGATGCGGGCGTCGCGTGACACCTCGAAGGCCGGCATCACCGGCCGGCCTTCGGTGCGTTCCGACGCCACCGTGGCCTTGAGTCCAGGGAAACGGCGCTCGAGATCGTCGAGCACGACCCGCAGGTCGGCGAAGGCCTGGGCCTCGGTCTGGCCCGGTGCGTAGCGCACCGATCCCTTCAGTCGCGCGAAGTCGGCGACCTGCGGCGGGCGCCATTCGGCGAGGTCGCGGCCCAGCGCGGCGTGCACCACGCCGACATGGCAGCGGTTGATCGAGCGATGCTCGTCGCTCTTTGCACCGCTGAAAGTCATTGCATTGAGGCGCGGAACCAGGTCGCAGGCAGCGACCAGCGCATCCACCGCCTGCTCGCGCTTGGAGAGATGGCGGGTGTTGCCGGTGAGCTCGATGATGAAGGTTGCCGCCTCGGCATGCATGGTGAGCGCCTGCAGGTCGGTCGGTTCGCTGTTGATGAAGTAGTCGGCGCGCACGCCCTGGCGGATCGCCGCCAGGGTGCCGACGCCGCCCTGCAACTCGCCGACGACGAAGGTCAGCACGACGTCGCCCTTCAACCGCACGCCGGCGTCCTTGAGCGTCTTGACGGCGCAGTAGTAGGCCGCGTCGCCCGACTTCATGTTGGAGACGCCGATGCCGTAGATGAACTTGTCGTCGACCAGGCCGCCCCACGGATCGACGGTCCAGCCCTCGGTCGCCGGGTTGGTGTCGAGATGGCCATTGAACAGCAGGCTTTTGCCGCCGCCCGTGCCCTTCCAGCGGCCGATCGCGTTGACGCGCGTGCCCTCGACTGGCGTCAGCTCGGCCTCGAGCCCCAGCCCGCGCATGCTGCTGGCCATGAACTCGGCCAGCTTCCGCTCACCCTCGGTCTGCGAGTAGCTCTTGTGGCGGACCATCGCCGATAGGAAGTCCAGGCACGCCTTCTCGTCGAGGTGGGCGAGCACGGCGTTGCGGTCGATCACAGTCATGACTTGTACTCCCGGGGTGGCGGGACCGCGTCCATGAGCTGCCGCGTGTAGGGGTGGCGCGGTCCGGTGGTGGAAAGGTCGTCGATGTCGAGAAGCTCGACCAGCTCGCCGCGGTACATGACGGCGATGCGATGGGCGAGCTGGCGCACCAGGTTGAGATCGTGGGTGATGAAGAGGTAGGCCGTGCCGTTGCGGCGCTGCAGGTCGACCAGGAGCTCGACGACGGCGGCCTGCACCGACACGTCGAGCGACGAGGTGATCTCGTCGCAGATCACCAGCTTGGGCCGGCTGGCGAAGGCGCGAGCGATGGCGACGCGCTGCTTCTCGCCGCCCGAGAGCTGGTGCGGGAAGCGCTCGGCATAGGCCGCGGGCAGGCGCACTTGTTCGAGCAGGGCCTCGATGCGCGCCTCGCCGCCATAGAGAGTCAGCGGTCGCGACAGGATCTCGCGCACGCGCTGTCTCGGATTGAGCGAAGAGTCGGGATGCTGGAAGACGATCTGCACGTCGCGACGGTAGCCGCGGTCCATATCGCGCCGGCCGGTGATGCGCCGGCCGGCGAAGCGCACGGCACCATCGAAGCGGGTGAGGCCGGTCAGGGCGCGCGCCAGCGTCGACTTGCCCGAACCTGATTCGCCCACGATGCCCAGGATTTCGCCCGGCTGGACGGAGAGACTGACGGCGCGATTGCCGGCGACCTGCGCGATGCGGCGGCCAGCCAGCGCCGAGAGGAAAGGCGTGCGCCCGTAGTGCACGCTCAGCCGTTCGACCTCGACCAAGGGATCGGCGCCGGCGGCTGGCTTGCCGGTCACCAGGCGATGGTCGGGCCGCGGCACGGCGGCAAGCAGGCGGCGCGTGTAGTCGTCGCGCGGGGCGTCGAACACCGCGTCGACCTCACCGTGCTCGACCAGCCGCCCGCGATGCAGCACGGCGACATGGTCGGCCACGCGCGAAACCAGGGCCAGGTCGTGCGAGATATAAAGAGAGGCGACCGCGGTCTCGGCCTGCAGCTCAGCAAACAAGTCGAGGATCTGCCGCGCCGTGACGACGTCGAGGGCGGTGGTCGGCTCGTCGAACAGGATGCATTCGGGCTGGCAGGCGAAGGCCGAGGCGATGACGACGCGCTGCTTCTCGCCACCCGAGGCCTCGTGCGGGTAGCGATGCATCATGGCGGCGGGCTGCTTCAGGCCGACGCGCGCCATCATCGCCTCGCCCTCGGCCCAGGCCTGCCGGCGTGTCAGCCCGCGGTGGCGCGCCAGCACCTCGGCGAGCTGCTGCCCCAGCGTCAGGGTCGGGTTGAGCGACGTGCTCGGATCCTGGAACACCATGCCGATGCGCCGTCCGCGGATGGCGGCAATCTCGGACTCGGTCGCGGCCATCAGCGATTGGCTTCCCAGGCTGATATCGCCTTGTTCACGGGCGCGCGGCGGCAAGTGGCGCATGATCGCCCAGGCCAGCGAGGTCTTGCCGGATCCCGATTCGCCGACCAGCCCCAGAACCTCGCCGCGGGCGATCGCAAGGTCGATCGAGTCGAGCGCGCGCACGAAGCCCGCCGGCGTGGGGTAGTCGAGGCTGTAACCTTTGACTTCGAGGACGTTCATCGCCGGCTCATGTCCTCGGATTGAGGGCGTCGCGCAGCCCGTCGCCCAGAAGGTTGAAGCCGATCGCCACCAGCGCCACGGCGAGCGAGGGCCACAAGATCATCCATGGGCTGAGATGCATGAAGCGGCGCGCCTCGGCCACCATCAGTCCCCATTCGGAGGACGGCGGCTGTGCGCCGAGACCGAGGAAGCTCAGGGTCGCGAACAACATGACGGAAAAGGCGACGCGGATGGTCATCTCGACCACGATCGGCGCCACGACGTTGGGCAGCATCTCGCGCAGCACGATGTAGCCGCCGCGCTCGCCGCGCGCGATGGCGGCATTGACGTAGTCCTGCTTGGTGACGGCCAGCGCCACGCTGCGCGTCACGCGCGTCATGCCGGGCGTGAAGGCGATGCCGATCGCCATCACGGCGCTGAAGCTGCTTTTGCCCAGGAGATTCACGATCAGCAGGGCGAACAGCAGCGACGGGATCGACAGGATGGCGTCTATGGTGCGCATGATCGCCTCGTCGGCGCGCCCACCGAGGAACGCCGAGGTCGTGCCGATCAGCGCGCCGGCCACGGTGCCCAAGGCCGTGGCAAGGCAGGCCAGGATCACCGTCGAACGCGCGCCGTAGAGCAGGCGGCTCAGGATGTCGCGGCCGTACTGGTCGGTGCCGAGCAGGAACTCGGCGCTGGGCGCACGATAGCGCAGGCGTGGCGCCATGGTGTCGGGCCCGTAGGGCGCGAGCGACGGCCCACACACCACGATCACCAGGATCAGTCCCACGATCAGCACGCCCAGCAGACCCTGCGGCGTGCGCAGCAGGCGGCGCAAAAGCTCAGCCATACTGGATCCTCTTGTCGATCCAGGCGTAGGCGAGGTCGGCCAGGAAGTTCACGATCGAGTAGGTCGCCGCCATGATCAGGGCGCCGGCCTGGATCGAGGGCAGGTCGCGAGTCTGGATGGCGACGATCAGGTGGCGGCCGATGCCGGGCAGGGCGAAGATCTCCTCGACCACGATCACGCCACCCAGCAGGTAGCCGACGTCGAGCGCCACGATGGTGATGGTGGGCAGCAGCGCATTGCGCAGCGCGTGGCGGAACAGCACGACCCGCCTCGACAGGCCTTTGAGCCGCGCGGCGCGCACGTAGTCGGTGTGCAGCACGTCGACCAGCTCGGAGCGCACCATGCGCGAGACATGGGCGATCAGGATCACCGACACGGTCAGCACCGGCAGTGCGAGATGGGCCAAGCCGTCCCACAAGCTCTCGGTGAGCGGCACGAATCCAGTTGCCGGAAGCAGCTTCAGCCAGTCGGCCAGCACCAGCACGATCAGTGTCGCGGTCACGAACTCGGGCAACGACACGCCGACATAGGACACGATGCTGACCAGAAGGTCGGCCAGCTTGCCGCGCCGCAGCGCGGCCACGATGCCGAGCGGCAGCGCCAGCATCAGCATCAGGGCTATCGCCAGCACCGCAAGGGTGAGCGAGCGACCGAGGGCCTCGAGCATGACCGGCGCGACCGGCTGGCCGGTGCGTAGCGAGGTGCCAAAGTCGCCCTGGACTACTCCTGCCAGCCAATCGCCGTACTGCGCCCACACCGGCCGGTCGAGACCGAGCTTGTCGCGGATCGCGGCCAGCGCATCGGGCGTGGCGTTCTCGCCCAGAAGCATGACCGCGGCATCGGCCGGCAGCACCTGGGTGATGGCGAACACCAGCAGCGAGACCACGAACAGCGTGTAGACGACTAGCGCCAGCCGCTTGACGAGGTAGCTCGGTGACACCGGGCTGTCTGCCTCAGCCGCGCCGCGGCGCGCCGTCGCCCAACGACACCTGGTCGATGCGGAACACCGCGCCGCGCGGATGCAGCTTGTAGCCCTCGACCCACTTGCGCTGTGCGGCCAAGAGGTCGAAGAACACCGGAATGATCGAGGGTACGTCCTGGTTCATCAGCCGCTGGGCCTCGGCATAGAGCTCGCGGCGCTTGCCCTCGTCGATGGTGGCGCGCGCATCGCCCACCAGCTTGTCGAAGGCCGCATTGTTCCAGCGCGTCTCGTTCCACGCGGCGTTCGAGGTGTAGAGCAGGCTGAAGATCGCGTCGGCGGTCGGCTGCATGTTGTAGAAGCCGACGTAGAACGGTCCCTTCTTCCAGACCTGGTCGAGGTAGGTAGCGTGCGGCATGGTCTGCACGTTGATGGTGAAGCCCGCGGGCTTGGCCATTTCGCGCAAGGCCACACCGAGCTGCGTGCGGGTGGCCGGCCGGTCCGAGGCGATCAGCGTCGCCGTGAGGCCGCCAGCATGACCCGCTTCGGCCAGAAGCGCCTTGGCGCGGGCGATGTCGGGCTTCTTGAGCGGCAGCTCGGTATAAAAGTGGTAGGCAGGGTTGAGCGGCGTGTCGTTGCCCGGCATGCCGTAGCCTTCCGCCACCAGCTCAACCATTGCCGCGCGATCGACCGTGAGCGCCAGGGCCTGGCGCACGCGCACGTCGTTGAACGGCTTCTGGTCGCAGCCCATGTTGACGTTGCAGAACTGGCCAGACGGCACGCGCAGTGCCTGCACGCCGCTCGCCTTCTCGAGACGCGCGTATTCGGTCGGCTGCACCGACAGCATGAGGTCGGTGCCGCCTGCAATCAGCGCCGAGCCTTCGGCCGTCGGATCGGGATAGACCGCGACCTCGACCCGGCTCAGGTAAGGGCGCTCCTTGTCGTAGTAGGCGTCGTTGCGCGTCACCACGACCAGCCGCTCGGGTTCGAAGGAAACGAGCTTGAACGGGCCGGTGCCGACGGCCTCCCGGTCGAGGCGCGCCAGGCCCGCGCTGACGATGGCCGCCGGCACGATCTTGGCGCAGGTGTTGGCCAGCATCACCGGAAGGTCGGCGTAGGGCGACGACAAGGTGAACACCACGGTGCTGTCGTCCCTGGCCGCGACTTTGGAGACCGGCCCGATGTATTGGCGCGCCGGCGAGCCGGTCTTGGGATCGAGGATGGCGGTGAAGGTGGCGACGACGTCGGCAGCGGTGCACGGGCTGCCGTCGTGGAAGACGATGCCCCTGCGCAGCACGAACGTCCACTCCGTGAGATCAGGCGAGCTGGTCCACGATTCCGCCAGATCGGGCTCGGCCGTCATGTCGACCTTGAGGCGCGTCAGAGCCGAGTACAGCAGCTCGGCGACGAGATACTCCGGATTGACCCGCGTCAGCAGTGGATTGAGCTTG
>DATGZZ010000648.1:0-2980 GCA_035296945.1 Reyranella sp. | reverse complement strand
GCCGGCCTGGTGTGGGTCCATATGGGCGAGGGCGAGCCGCAATCGATGCCGGGCTTCGAGGTGCTCGATTTGCCGCCCGACGAGATCGTCGTCCACATGATGCAGCGCAATTGCAACTGGCTGCAGGCGCTCGAGGGCGAGATCGACACCGCCCATTTCGGCTTCCTGCATGGCGGCCACGTCGATCCCAAGAACGTGCC
The DNA here is from genome assembly GCA_035296945.1 of Reyranella sp. Lineage (GTDB taxonomy): Bacteria > Pseudomonadota > Alphaproteobacteria > Reyranellales > Reyranellaceae > Reyranella. Next base: position 2,780 of record DATGZZ010000648.1, on the reverse strand, counting down.
CGAGACCGATCCGTTCTACTTCACCATCACCAACCGCGCGCCGCAGTACCGTGTCGCCGACACGCCGTGGGGCACTCAATATGCCGGCTATCGCGCCGCCGGACCGGGCCAGACGTACTGGCGCTTCGCCAACTTCCTGTTCCCCTGCTGGTCGCAGGCGCCCAATGGCGAGTTCCTAAGCCACATGCACGCCCGCGCCTGGGTGCCGCTCGACGACGGCCACACGATGTTCGTCTTCATCTTTTGGAAGAAGGCCAGGTCGGCGCAGGCTTTGCCGCAGCCGAAGTACAAGGACGGCACGCCGATCGGCGGCACCGGCCGCGGCGGCATAAAAATGCTGCCCAACACCACCGATTGGCTCGGCCGCTGGCGCATGGCCATGGACGAGACCAACGACTGGGGCATGGACCGCGAGGCGCAGCGCAGCAACCGGATCTACAGCGGCATCGACGGCATCCACCTGCAGGACCAGGCGATCACCGAAAGCATGGGGCCCGTCACCGACTTCGGCCACGAGCACCTGGCGCCGTCGGACCAGATGATCACCCGCACGCGGCGACGGCTGCTGATGGCGGCGCGGGCGCTGCGCGACAAAGGTGAACGGCCGCCCGGCGCCGACCAGCCGGAGGTCTATCGCGGGGCGCGCAGCGGCTACTTCATCGAAGCCGACGATCAAGCCAAATGGCAGGATGTCTACGCCAGGACGCTTGCTGCTGCGGTCCATCCACCGGCATAGAGGCATGTCGCGTTGGCGCGTCGGCGTGGATTCCGGCGGAACATTCACCGACATCTGCCTGTTCGACGAACAGACCGGTCGGATCGACACCTGGAAGGTGCCGTCGACGCCCGACGACCCCTCGCGCGGTATCGCCCAGGGCGTCGAGGAGGGCATGCGCCGCGTCGCGCCCGAGGCTGGCGAGCGCCCGGCCGCGCCGATCAGCTACTTCGGCCACGGCACGACGGTCGCGACCAATGCCCTGATCCAGCATCGCGGCGTGAAGACCGGACTCATAACCACCGACGGCTTCCGCGACCTGCTCGAGATCGGCCGCCAGAAGCGGCCCGATCTCTATGACATCCAGGCCGACAAGCCGCTCACCCTGGTGCCGCGCGACCTCAGGCTGGAGGTGCCCGAGCGCCTGCGCTACACCGGCGAGGTCGATGTGCCGCTCGACGAGGCGAAGATGCGCGCTGCCGCCCGCACGCTGAAGGCGGCGGGCGTGAAGGCCGTCGCCGTGTCATTCCTCTACGGCTTCATCCGCCCCGATCACGAGAAGCGGGCGGTGAAGATCCTGCGCGAGGAGATGCCCGACGCCTTCATCTCGGCCGGCCACGAGATCGCGCCGGAGTTCCGCGAGTACGAGCGGCTGTCGACGGTGGTGCTGAACGCCTATCTCGGGCCGGTGATGGACAATTACATCCGCCGGCTGAGCCCGCGGCTGGAAGCGCTCGGCATGACGGCGACGCCACATCTCACGCAGTCCAACGGCGGCGTCATCGGCTTTGCCACGGCGGCCGAGATGCCGGTGCGCACCGTGCTGTCCGGCCCGTCGACCGGCGTCGTCGGCGCCCAGGCGATCGGCCGGCTGGCGGGCTTCGAGGACCTCATCACCTTCGACATGGGCGGCACCTCGACCGACGTCGCTTTGCTGCAAGGCGGCCGCTGCCGGCTCGCCGCCGAGGCCACGGTGCACGGCTATCCCATCAAGGCGCCGATGCTCGACATCCACACGGTCGGCGCGGGCGGCGGCTCGATCGCCTACATCGACAGCGGCGGCCTGCTGAAGGTGGGCCCACGCTCGGCCGGCGCCGATCCCGGTCCGGCCTGCTACGACAAGGGCAATCCGGAGCCCGCCGTCACCGACGCCAACGTCGTGCTGCAGACCTTGAACCCAAAACACCTGCTGGGCGGGCGCATGAAGATCCGCCGCGATCTCGCCGAGCAGGCGATCGCGCGGCTGGCCGGCCAGCTCGGGCTCGGCGTGCCGCAGACGGCGCAGGGCATCCTGTCGGTCGTCACCGCCAACATGGCGCGCGCCATCCGCGTCATCTCCGTGCAGCGCGGCCATGACCCGCGCGACTACACGCTGATGGCGTTCGGCGGGGCGGGACCGCTGCATGCTGCGCGGCTTGCCCGGGAGCTCGAGATCGGCCGCGTTCTGGTGCCGGCCAATCCCGGCATCCTCTGCGCCATGGGCCTGCTGCTGACCGACCTGCGCGCCGACTTTGCGGCAACGCGCCTGATGCCCGCGACCGAGGTTTCGACCGCCGACGTGGCCGAAGGCTTTGCCGCGCTGGCAGAGCGGGCCGAGCGCTGGTTCGAGCACGAGGGCATCGCTGCCGCCGATCGGCGCATCACCCGCACGGTCGACATGCGCTACCACGGCCAGAACTACGAACTCAGCGTCGCCGTGCCCAACGGCCCGATCTCCAAGGCGACCCTGCAAGCGCTTTCGACAGGCTTCGCCGACGTGCATCGCCAGCGCTACGGTTTCGTCGCCGACGGTGATCCGGTGCAAATCGTCACCCTGCGCGTAGAGGCGACGGGCATCGTGCGCAAAGCCGACCTTCGAGCATACCCCGACGCCGGGCCGGATGCGTCCGGCGCGATCGCTCATCGCCGGCCCGTATGGCTTCCCGAGGCTGGCGACTTTGTCGACTGCCCGATCTATGCCCGCGACGCGCTGCGCCCGGGCAACCGCTTCAACGGTCCGGCCATTGTCGAGCAGATGGACGCGACGACCTTGGTATTGCCGGGAATGGTTGCGCGCGTGGATGCG
>DATGZZ010000647.1:0-2925 GCA_035296945.1 Reyranella sp. | reverse complement strand
GCACAGAGCCTTATGCCGTTGTCCGTGTCGGAATTGGGCTCTCTAACCGATCTCATCCGCAGGCCAATGCTTTACGCCGTTTCCCGCCGAGGCGAAATCTGCCAACCTGAGTGCGGGGGAAATTGCGGGGTGTTCACGTCTTGAAGCCAGGCGATCGTGCCGCAGATCCTGCGACACCCTCCCGATGATTTCCGAATTCAGGAATGACACCTACGCCCTGCCGGACGACATCTACTTCGTCTGGTCGCTGCAGAATGTCGCGCCGACGGTGCTCCTGCTGGCGATGCTGGTGCTCTCCCAGGCGACGAGCAGCCTGGCGTTCGCCGGCCGATCCCCCGAAGACTCGAAGGGGCGCGCCTGGGCCTGGCGCTTCCTGCTGCCCGGCTTCGTCCTCACGCTGCTTGCCTTCAACGTGACGCGGCACTATGCGGTGCGCGACGAGGTCGCGGTCAACCTCGAGCATACGTTCAACCTCTTCCATTTCGGCCGCTTCTCGATGTCGCCGACCGCGCTGGTCGACGGAACGGTCGAGTATGCCTTCTACCTGCTGCACCTGCCGTTCGCCGCATCGGCGCGGCTGCTGTCGGTCGGCAACTGGCTGATCTGCACGCTGGTCGCTGTCCTCACCCTGTGGCTGCTGGGGCGCGGCCGGCTGATCGGCGATGCCCGGCGCAATGCCCTGTTCCTGCTCTTTCCGGCGGCCTTTTCGCCGCTGTTCCTGCCGATGGGCACGGGCTTCGGCAACGGGCTCCTGTCCGCAGCCTTCGTGCTGCAGCTCATCTTCATGTTCCGTGGCCGCTGGGCGGCCGCCATCGCGGTGGCCGCTCTCCTGCCGCTGCTTCGGCCCGACGGCACCTTGTGGGCGATGGTCCTGCCCACCGCCATCCTGGCCGACCGCTTCGCCGCGCGTTTCCTGCCCGGCCGCAGCGAGCCGCCGCCGCCCGGCCTGGCGCAGATCGCCTTGCTCTATGCCGCGCCACTCTGCGCGTTCGCGGTGTACAGCGCGGCCGTCTATGCCGCCTACGGACACTTTCCGTCGACGCCGGTCGCCTTCAAGCAGGTGTTTCTGCCGTCGCTGCTGATCGACTTTGGCCAGACCGTCAGGAACTTCCCGCGCGAGCTGATCACCGACCTGGGGCCGGAAGGCATCCTGTTGATCGCCGCCCTCGGTTTCCTGATCGGCCAATCCTGGCAATCGGTTCGTCAGGATCGCGTGCTGCGCTGGGCGGTGCTGGCGACGCTGTTCGCCTTCGGCATCCTGGTCATCTACGCCCTCGGCCAGGCGACCATCGGCTGGTTCGGCAACTTCTATAACCGGTACGGCGTCAACTTCTTCATTGCCGCCTTCTGCCTGGCGGCGCTGCTGGTCGATGACCTGCTGCGCCGGGGAAGGACCGGCCAGGCAACGGCCTGGATCGTCGTCCTGCCGGCGCTGGCGTTGCTGGTCAACCTGGCCGCAACGACGAACCCGCCGCCGCGGTCGCCATTGGTCAATCGCGAATCGAACTTCAAGGCGGGAGCCCTGCTCCAGGAGATCGTGGCACCGACTCCCTTGTCGGTCTCGACCACGGAAATGAACAGCTTCGGCCTCGCCGTACGGGATCGGCAGGTTCTCGACTATTGGGGCTACTCGAACCCCGTCATTGCCCGGTCGTCGACCTGCAACAGCGCCCATAACCGGTTCAGCGCCACCGCCTTCCTCGACCAGCGCCCCGACATCTTCTGGCCCTTCTGGTTCACCGACACCCCCACCACCGACAACTACGACACGGCCGAAACGAGTCTCGCCCGGTCGGGTCACCTCAACCGGGCGGGCAACCGGCTGGGCGATCTCGAGCGCGTGATGGGCCTGTACGACGTGATCTTCCTCGCCGTCCGCGACAAGCGCTTTGCCTTCCTGGTGCGCAAGGACAGTGCACCACTGTTCATGCAGAGAGTTGTGGCCCTGGGTTTCGTCCAGCAGCGCCAACGGCCTTTCGACAAGGCCGCCTTCGACCGTGCCTATCAGGCGATCCCCTACTTTTCGTATTCTTGCTGACCCGAGGGCGCTGACCCTATTTTTTCCCCTGCCAGTGTCGGCCGGCGGACGCGCCATTCGTCCTTGGGTAACGAGAGGTACCTCCCATGCTCTATGCCATCCTTTGCTACAATTCCGAAGCTGCGGTCGGCGCCTGGTCCAAGGAGTATCACGACGAGACCATGGCCCGGCTGCACGTGGTCAACGACAAGCTCGCCCGGCAGGGCCGGCTGGGCCCGGTCGCGCGCCTGTTGCCGACCACCGCCGCCACCACCCTGCGCAAGGGCCGCGGCGAGAGCCTGGTGATCGACGGCCCCTTCGCCGAGACCAAGGAGCAGCTGCTGGGCTTCTACATCGTCGATTGCGCCTCGCTCGACGCGGCGATCGAGACGGCCAAGGAGCTGGCCGTCGCCAATCCGGGCACCGGCAGCTACGAGATCCGGCCGGTGGCCGAGCTGCACGACAGCCAGCTCGCCGTCGAACGGAAGCCGGCGGCGTGAACGACATCGGCTGGATCGACGCGGTCCTGACCGCCGCGCGCCCCCAGGCAGTGGGGGCGCTGCTGCGCTACTTCCGCGATCTCGATACGGCCGAGGAAGCTTTTCAAGAGGCCTGCCTGCGCGCGCTGAAGACCTGGCCACAGAATGGGCCGCCGCGCGACGCCGCGGCGTGGCTGATCTTCGTCGGCCGCAATGCGGCGATGGACGACGTGCGCCGGCGTGCGAAGCAAGTGGCACTGCCCGACGAGGCGGCGATCTCCGACCTGGGCGACGCCGAAAGCGAGCTCGCCGATCGGCTCGACGGCGAGCAGTACCGCGACGACATCCTGCGGCTGCTGTTCGTGTGCTGCCATCCCGAACTGCCGGCGACGCAGCAGATCGCGCTGGCGCTGCGCATTGTGTGCGGTC
>DATGZZ010000646.1:0-4619 GCA_035296945.1 Reyranella sp. | reverse complement strand
CCTTGCGCAGACCTTCAAGCACGCTCATCTGACCAATCTCCCCTTCAACGCATGTTGGCGCGCAACCACTGGACGGTCGCTGCCACCGCCTGGTCGTCGATGCCGTAGAAACCGTGATAGTGCGACGCCCCGCAAGGCTCGGCCGAACCGCTCTTGGGGCCGCCGCCATCGAGGGTGACGATGTCGACCTTGGGCGCGCCGGTCAGCAGCGCCTTGAAGCGGTCGGCGTCAGCCGGCGCCGATACGCGGCAGGAATCGAGCCTGTGGCGCAGCAGCATCACCGGCACGTTGATGCGGCCGAGATCGCCCACGCTGCTGGCACTGCCGCCGCCTTCGCTGCCCATCAGCGTGCCCGAGGAGATCACCGCCGCATCGGGCCGCACGCCCGACTGCTTGGCGAACACCGCCACCACCGGCAGCGAGCCGCGACTGGTGCCGACGATGGCGACCGGAGGGGCCACCTTGCGGGCCTCGGCGATCACCGCGGCAACGTCGCTGGCGTACGCGGCCGTGAAGCGATAGCCGCGCGTGCCGCGCTGGTCGCTCGCGATATCAGGCACGAACACCGCGTAGCCCGCCTTCACATAGGCGGCCCGCGTGCGCACCAGGTGGTTCTCGCGCAGGCCGCTGCCGATAGTGCCCTGGGCATCGAGATCGAGCACGCCGTCGCCGCCCGCCATCAGCACGATGCTGCCGACCGGCGCCGCCGGCCGGTCGACCAGCACGCGCAGGGTGACGCCAGGCCGCGGCGTCAGCGTCAGCACGCTCTCGGCTGCCCATGCCGGCAGTGTCGTCGCGAACAGCAGCAGGGCCAAGAGGACGGAACGCACGATCATCCGCCTTTCGCCTCCTGGATCGCGCGCCACACATTCTGCGCCGTCGCGGGCATCAGCACGTCCTTGACGCCGAGCGGTGCGAGCGCGTCCATGATGGCGTTCATCACCACCGGCATGGCGCCGACGGTGCCCGCCTCGCCCGCGCCCTTGGCACCCAGCGGATTGTATTGCGTGGGCACCGGGTTGCTCTTGATCTCCATGCTCGGGATCATCTGGGCGGTCGGCATGGCGTAGTCGAGGAAGCTTGCGGTGAGCAGCTGGCCGCTTTCGCGGTCCCACACGACCTGCTCGCTCAGGATCTGGCCGATGCCCTGGGCGACGCCGCCATGGATCTGCCCCTTCAGCCCGATCGGGTTCATCACCGTGCCGACATCGTCGACCACGGCGTAGCGGTCGACCGTGACGGTGCCCGTCTCGGGATCGACCTCGGCCTCGCAGATGTGGCAGCCGTTGGGGAAGGTGTCCTTCTGGCCGAGGAAGGTCGCGTTCTCGTACAGCCCGCCCTCGAAGCCCTTGGGCCACTTGGTCGGATTGAACGCCGCCATCGCCACCTGCTTCAAGGTCACGGTCTTGTCCGTGCCCTTGACCGTGAAGTTGCCCTCCGTGAACTCGATGTCCTGCTCGCCCGCCTCGAGCAGGTGGCCGGCGAGCTTCTTGCCCTTGTCGATCACCTTGCCGGCGGCCATGAACAGGGCCGAGCCGCCCAGCACCGTGGAGCGCGAGCCGTTGGTGCCCATGCCGAAGGCAACGCGGTCGGTGTCGCCGTCGATGTACTGCACGTCCTTGGGGTCGATGCCCAGCCGCTCGTTCAGGATCTGCTTGAACATGGTCTCATGGCCCTGCCCCTGGGCCTTGGTGCCCATCAGCAGGGCCGCCGTGCCGCTGGGATTGAAGCGGATCTCGGCGTACTCGGGCTGCGCCGTGCCGGCCGCCTGCTCGATCGCATTGACGATGCCGAGCCCGCGCAGCTTGCCGCGCTTCTTCGACTCCGCCTGACGCGCCGCGAAGCCCGCCACGTCGGCGAGCTTGATGGCCATGTCGAGGTTCTTCTCGAACTGGCCGCAATCGTAGAACGGTCCGACCGGACTCTGATAAGGCAGCGCCGATTCCGGCAGCATGTTCTTGCGCCGCAGCTCGACGCGATCGATGCCGAGCTCGCGCGCCGCATCGTCGATCAGCCGCTCGATGAGATAGATCGCCTCCGGCCGTCCCGCGCCGCGATAGGGCGCCGTCGGGTTGGTGTTGGACAGCACGCCCACGACGTTGATGTAGGCCTTGGGAATCAGATAGACGCCCAGCACGGTGCCGATCATGCCGAACGGCGAGAGCAGGTTGCGATCGGAGCCGACATAGGCGCCGATGTTGGCCAGCATGTTCAGTCTCAGCGCCACGAACTTGTTGTCCTTGTCGAGCGCCAGCTCGATCTCGCCGATGTTGTCGCGGCCGTGCTCGTCCGCCATCACCGCTTCACTGCGTTCACACGTCCATTTCACCGGGCGCAGGAGCTTGCGCGCCGCCCACAGGGTCAGGCGGTGCTCGACATACTGCCAGCCCTTGGTGCCGAAGCCGCCGCCGACGTCCTGGGCGATCACCCGCATCTTGCTCTCGGGCACCTTGAAGACGTTCTGCGCCAGCATGTTGCGCACGCGATGGGGATACTGGACGTCGGCATAGAGGATCAGGCGATCCTCGCCCTGGTCGTAGACGCCCAGCGTACCGCGCGGCTCCATGTACTGGGCATGCACGCGGGTGATCACGTAACGCCGCTTGATGACCTTGGCCGCGACTTTGATCGCCTCGTCGGTGGCGGCCTTGTTGCCGCGCTCGACGTGGTTGGAGATGTTGTCCGGGCAGTCGTCCCACACCGCGGGCGCGCCGGGCTTCACTGTGTCCTCGGTCGCCGTCACCGAGCGCAGCGGATCGTAGTCGATGGTGACCAGCTCCGCTGCGTCCTTGGCCTCGGCCAGCGTATCGGCGACCACCATCACCACCGGATCGCCGACATAGCGCACGCGATCGGTCACCAGCGGCGGGCGCTGCGGCGCGAACATCGGCTTACCGTCGGGCCGCTTGCGCGGCATGTTGGCCTTGGGCATGCCGAGCCCGTCGGCCGCCACGTCGTGACCGGTCAGGACCGCGACGACACCGGGCGCCTTCTTCGCTTCCTCCACGTCGATCGACTTGATCTTCGCGTGCGCGTGCGGCGAGCGCACGAACACCGCGTAGGCCTGCCCGGGCAGATTGACGTCGTTGATGTAGCGACCCTGGCCGCGCAACAGGCGCGGATCCTCGAAACGCAGGACTGGCTGACCGATACCGTACTTGCTCATGATGTTCCCCGTACTGCGCGCACTTTACGACTGGTTGACGACATGGGCGAGCGGCCGCCAGCGGGCGATGTCCTGCTCGACGCGGGCGCGAAATTCACTCGGTGTGCTGACCCGTGTGTCGTTGCCCAGCTCCTCGAGCTTGCCCTTGATCTCCGGCCGCGCCATCGCCTGGCGAAGCGCCTCGTTCAGGCGATCCCGCAAGGCGGGCGGCAGCCCCGCCGGCGCGGTGAAGCCAAGCCACGAAACGACGTCATAATCGGGCACCAAAGTCTCGGCGACCGTCGGCACATCGGGGAACCCCGGATGGCGCTCCTTCGAGGTGACGGCCAGCGCGCGCAGCCTGTCGGTCTTCAGCATGGGCTGGGCATTGGAGAAAGTGATCACCTGCATGTCGAGCCGCCCGCCGACAAGATCGTTGTAGGGCGCCTGCAGGCCGCCCCTGTACGGCACGTGGGTCATCTTGGCGCCGATCTGCGAGAGCAGCAGCTCCATCGCCATGTGCAGGGTCGAGCCGATTCCCGAGGTTCCGTAGGTGATCTCGCCTGGGCGACGCTTGGCCTCGTCGACATAGGCCTGGAGGGTCTTGAAACGCGACTCGGGCGCCACGGTGAAGACGAAGGGAAAGCGCGTGACGATGGCGACGAAATCGAAGTCGCGCAGGACGTCGTAGGAGAGCGTACGGTCGGTCGCCGAGACCACGGCCTGCCCGCCGGTCATCAGGTAGAGCACGCTGCCATCGGGCTTCAGGCGCGCGATCTGCGACGCTGCCAGACGTTCGGCCGCGCCGGGCTTGGGCTCGACCATGATCTGCACGCCCAAAATCTCGGTCAGCGGCACCGATAGATGGCGCGCAATGGTGTCGGGATTGGAGCCGGCATCGTAGCCGTGCACCACGCGGATGGGATTGGCCGGCCACGCCTGGGCGCGGGCGATCGACGGCGCGACGATCGCTGCCGCGGCAGAAACGATTAACGTCCTGCGATTCATGGGACCGCGGGCCTCCAGGCCCGCATCATGATCATGAGCGGGCCTGGAGGCCCGCGGTCCGGAAGACGATGAACTCATGCCTTCCTCCGCTTCGCCGTGCGTACGCCGTCCATGGTAAGACCCGGCACTTCCGACGCCACCTGCTCGACGGTGGTGCGGATGTGCTTCTCGATCAGGATGCAGGAAAGATTGACGTCCCGCGCCAGCACCGCATCGCGCAGCTCGAGGTGCTCGTTCAGGCGGCGCGAACGGGCGTGAATCACCTTCAGCCAGTGGTAGCGCCGCGCCTGGTCGAACAGCTCGCTGCGGAAATGCAGCGACCACGGCGAGGTGCAGGTCGCCACCAGGGAATCGTGGAAGCGCTTGTGCCGCTTGTCCCACTCACGTTTGACGCTGACCGGATCGTTCATCCTGGACGGCGCAAGCTTGTTCAGCAGGAAGTAGGAGCTGACGATCTCTGCCTCCC
>DATGZZ010000645.1:0-2692 GCA_035296945.1 Reyranella sp. | reverse complement strand
GGGCTCGCAATCGCTGGAACGCGGCCTCGACATCCTGGAGATGATCGAAGCCGAGAGCGGTGACATCGGCGTGCGCGAACTGGCGCGCCGGCTCGAGCTCAGCCCGACCATCGTGCAGCGCCTGGTGAGCTCGCTGGCGGTGCGCGGCTACATCGAGAAGAACCTCGAGACCTCGCGCTATCGGCTGGGCCATCGCTCGATGATCCTGGGCGCGAGCGGCGAGCGCGGTGTCGACTATGCCGCGACCGCCCGCCGCGAGTTGGATCGTCTGGCCCACGAGCATCACCTCAACGGCTTCGTCGCGGTGCTGCGCGGGGGCCGCGCCATCTACCTCCTGGCGGTCCAGGCCGAGAGCCCGGTCGCCATCCGGGTGAGCCTGGGCAGCGAGATGCCGCTGCACAGCACGGCCGCCGGCAAGGTGCTGCTGGCCTCGCTCGACGACGGCCAGGCACGCAAGCTTGTGGGCCGCGCCAAGCTCGCCGCCATCACGCCGCATACCATCACCGACCCCGCCGCACTCATTGCCTCGCTCGCCAAGGTGCGGCGCCAGGGCTATGCCACGGTCGTCGAGGAGAACATTCCGGGCGTGTTGTCGGTCGGCGCGCCGATCACCGACCGTGGCGGCAACGTCGTGGCCGCTCTCAGCGTGGCTTTTCCCAAGTATCTCGAAAGCGGACTGACCTTGCAGGGGAGCATTCCCCTGGTGACGGCGGCGGCCCTGCGCATCTCGCGCGCGCTGGGCGGCGGAGAGCTTGGCACGGCGTCTGCAATGCGTTTGACTTCAATCGGGGAGCGTTACGGAGGGAAGCGATGAGGGTGAAGATTGTAGCGGCGGCAGCAATCGCCGGACTTTGGGGCATGGGTTCGGCGATGGCTCAGCCGATCGTGATCGGCGTATCGACGCCGCAGACCGGCGTCGCCGCGGTGGCGTCGGAATGGGAAATGTGGGGCGTCAATCTCGCCGTCGAGGAGATCAACGCCGCCGGTGGCCTTCTGGGCGGCCGCAAGCTCGAGCTGATGGTGCTCGACAACAAATGCAATCCCTCGGAGGCGGTCAACGTCGCCAACAAGCTGGTCGAAGCCAAGGTGGTGGCGATCGAGGGCGCGCATTGCAGCTCGGCCCATCTCGCCAGCATGAAGATCGTGGCCGACGCCAAGATCCCGATGATCACCGGCATCGCGTCGAACCCGCAGATCACGGCGCTGGCCGGGCCGGGGCGCAACGAATACTCGTTCCGCATCAGCCCGTCGGACTCGGCCATGATGGAAGCGCTCGGCATCCATCTCGGCAACAAGAAGACGTTCAAGACCGTGGCGATCGTCGGCGAGGACACCGACTTCGGCCGCGGCGGCGCCGACGCCTTCAAGGCGGTGGCCGAGAAGGCGGGCGTCACCGTGGTGTCGACCGACTTCCATCCGCAGAACGCGCCGGATTTCACCAGCATCCTGACGCGCCTGCAGCAGCGGCGTCCGGACGCCATTGCTACCTTCCAGGTCGGCGGCGATTCGATCAACTTCCTGCGCCAGGCCATGCAGCTCGGCGTGAAGATCCCCTACACCGGCCGCATCGAGCTCGGCGGGCGCAACACGCCGATCATCGAGGCCGGCGGCATGGACAAGTCGATCAGCGCGTGGACCTACAACGCCACCATCGACTCAGCCTCGAACAAGGCGTTCGTCGAGAAGATCAAGGCCAAATACAAGTCCGAGCCTTACCTGCAGACCTGGGGCGGCTACGACGCCATCCGCATCATCGCCCAGGCGATCACCGACTGTAAGTGCACCGACGGCGAGGGCATCAAGAACGCCATCAAGAAGATGACGTTCGTCAACGTCATGGGCAAAACCGTCACCTTCGACGACCATAATTCCGCGGGACGCTTCGTCGTCCTGCAAACGGTGCTGGACAAGAAAGTCGGCGTGGCCGACATCGTTGAGGTGAAATAACCCGGGGTCCGGCTCAAGTCCGGCCCCCGGACACCGAGGGGACGGACGTATATGCAGATCGGTGTCATTGGCCTCGGACGGATGGGCGGCAACATCGTGCGTCGGCTGACGCGCGCAGGCCATTCCTGCGTGGTCTACGACGCCGATCCCGCCCCCGGCGCGGCGCTGGCCAAGGACGGCGCCACCGCGGTCGCCTCCGTGCCGGCCATGGTCGAGGCGCTGGCCGCGCCGCGCACCGTCTGGGTGATGCTGCCCGCGGGCAAGATCACCGAGGAGACGATCAAGCAGCTCGGCGGCCTGATGACGTCGGGCGATGTCATCATCGACGGCGGCAACACCAACTTCAAGGACGACGTCCGCCGCGCGCGTGAGCTCGCGCCCAAGGGTATCAAGTACCTCGATGTCGGTACGTCGGGCGGCGTGTGGGGCCTGCAGCGCGGCTACTGCCTGATGATCGGCGGCGACGCCGACGCGGTGAAGCGGCTTGATCCGATTTTCTCCGCATTGGCGCCAGGCGTGGGTTCGATCGAGCGCACCAAGGAGCGGGAAGGCGAGAAGCAGCTCGATCCGCGTGCCGAGCAGGGCTACCTGCATGCCGGCCCGGTCGGCGCCGGCCATTTCGTGAAGATGATCCATAACGGCATCGAGTACGGCATGATGCAGGCCTTCGCCGAGGGCTTCGACATCATGCGCCATCGCGCTTCGGAGAAGTTGCCGGCGGACGAGCGCTATGATCTGAATCTGG
>DATGZZ010000644.1:0-8318 GCA_035296945.1 Reyranella sp. | reverse complement strand
GGACCATTTCAAGGTCAACGCCGGCGCCTTCAACATCACCAACGCCAAGTACTGGAACTCGGCCGACGTGATCGGGCTCACCAACACCAACCAGCAGCTCGACCTCTACGCCCAGCCGGCCGCTACTTCGGCGTCAACCTGACAGCGCGATGGTAGTCCCGGCGGCCCTCTCCGCCGACCGACTGCCGGCGCCATCGACACGCGCACCTCGCGTGCCGATGGCGTTGTCGCTTGCCTTGCACGGGGCCGCCGTCCTTCTTCTTTTCGCCGCCGGCGCTGCCGGCAGCATGGGCTCCGAGGAGCCCGCGCTCCTGGTCGAGCTGGCGCTTGTCGGGCCGCCGGCCGACAAGACCGACGCCAGTGAACAACCGGCCAGCGAGGTCGCGATCGAGGTGCCGCCGGCAGAGGAGCCGCCGCCCATCGACTTCTCGACGATGGTGACGCCGATCGAGCTCGTGCCTTCGCCCGAGCCGCCGCCCGTCGACTTCTCAGAATTGAAACCGGTCGAACCGCCCCCTCAGCCCGTCAATCGGCCGCCGCCCCCTCCCAAGCCGCAGCAGCAACAGCAGAAGCAGCAAGCGGCGCCTCAGCCCACGCAGAAGGCCGCGCCGTCGCAGAATTTCGGCAGCGCCGGCGCCGCGCAACAGGCCGCTGCCGGCTTCCTGCCGACGCCCGCCGTCGTCTGGGAAGGCAAACCGCGCTATCGTCATCCGCCGACGCCGCCAGCCTATCCGCCACGCGCCGTCGAGCTCAATCAACAAGGCGAGGTCCTGGTGCATGTGCGCCTCGATCCCGAAGGGACGGCCGTCGAGATCGTGGTGCGTCGGCCGAGCGGCTTCCAAATGCTCGATCGCGCCGCCGTCGCGGCCGTGAAGAGCTGGCATTTCCTGCCGGCCGTGCGCGACGGCCGGCCGGTCTCGGCCTGGGTCGAGATTCCGGTGCGTTTTCATCTGCGATAGACAAAGGAGACCCTCATGCTCTCGTCCGCCAATGCCGACCTTGCGGCCCGCTGGAGCCGCCTGCGCGGCGAGCAGCCCACGCTGCGCATCCGTGACGCCGCGACGACGCTGGGCGTCAGCGAGGCCGAGCTGGTGGCCCTCTGCATTGGAAACGGGGGCATCGGCACCACGGCGACGCCGCTTGCCGCCGACTGGCGATCGATCCTGTCGGAGATGCCGCAGGTCGGCCGCGTCATGTGCCTGACGCGCAACGAGCATTGCGTGCACGAGCGTCACGGCCGCTTCGAGGACGTGCAGGTGACCGGCCCGCACGGCCTGGTGCTGGGGCCCGACATCGACCTGCGCCTGTTCCTGGGGAGCTGGAAGCATGGCTTTGCCGTGCGCGAGCCCATCAAGCAGGGCGAGCGGCTCAGCCTGCAGTTCTTCGACGGCGCGGGCGAGGCGGTGCACAAGATCTACGCCACCGACGAGACCGACCGGGCGGCGTTCGATGCCTTGATCACGCGCCATCGTGCCGAAGCGCCGGGCGCTCTCTCCGTCGCGCCGCGCGCGCCGGATACGGTCGACCGCCCGGATTCGGAAATCGACGTCGAGGGGTTGCGCCAGGCTTGGCGGGCGATGAAGGACACGCACGAATTCTTCGGCATGCTGGGCAAGTTCAAGGTCGGCCGCGTTCAGGCGCTCAGGCTGGTCGGCGAGGAATTCGCCCGCGAGCTGCCGCCACGCGCGCTGCGCTCGGCCATGGAGGCCGCCAGCGCCGACGGCACGCCGATCATGATCTTCGTCGGCAGTGGCGGCTGCATCCAGATCCACAGCGGCCCGATCAACCGCTTGGTCGAGGTGCATGGCTGGTTCAACGTGCTCGATCCTGCGTTCAACCTGCATCTGCGCGAGGCAGGCGTAGCGCGCGTCTTCTCGGTGCGCAAGCCGACCGAGGATGGCGTCGTCACCTCGATCGAGGCGTTCTGCAATCGCGACCGCAACATCCTGTTGATGTTCGGTGCGCGCAAGCCCGGCAAGCCCGAGCTGGAGCCGTGGCGCAGCATCGTGGCCCGCATCGAGAAGCAGGCGGCGTCGTGATTCGCTCGCTCGTCATCGGTCGCCGAGGCGCCGCCGCCCTCGGCCTGGCGGCGCTCGCCGCATCGCCAGCGCGTGGACAACAAAAGACGCCGCGCATCGTCTCGGTCGGCAGCGCGCTCACCGAGATCTTTTATGCGCTCGGCGCGGAGAACCTGCTGGTCGGCGTCGACACGACCAGCCTCTACCCGCCGCAGGCAAAGTCGCTGCCCCAGGTCGGCTACATGCGCGCCCTGTCGGCCGAAGGCGTGCTGTCGCTGAAGCCGACCTTGATCATGGCGACCACGGCCGCGGGGCCGGCCTCGACACTCGAGCAGCTCAAGGCCACGGGCATCGAGATCGCGATCCTGCCCGACCAGTACGACTACGACAGCGTGATCAAGAAGATCGAGGCTGTCGGCAAAGCCACCGGCAAGGTAGCGGAGGCAAATACGCTGATCGCGCAGGGCCGCGCCGACATGAAGGCCCTGGCCGACCGCCTCTCGGGAACGCCCAAGAAGCCGCGCGTGCTGTTCCTGATGTCGATGAGCGGCGGCGCGCCACAGGCCGCCGGCCGCGATACTGCCGCCGACGGCATCATCCGCCTGGCCGGCGGCGTCAACGCCGTCGACGGCTATGCCGGCTACCGGCCATTGACGCCGGAGGCGGTGATCGCCTCGCGCGCCGACTATGTCCTGGTGCCGCGCCAGTCGGTCGAATCGCTGGGGGGTGCCGACAAGGTGCTCGACCAGCCGGCGATCCGCCAGACGCCGGCCGGCCGCGCCGGCAAGCTTCTGCAGTTCGACATCCTGCTGCTGTTGGGCTTCGGCCCGCGCACACCGCAGGCCGCAACCGAGCTCGCTACGGCGCTGCATCCGGAACTGGCGAAGGCGAATTGAAGGGGCCACGCCCAACATCCACCCCCGCCCCTCATGTTCTCTCCCCCGCTAGGGGGAGAGGCTAGGAGAGGGGAATCGACGTGCGTTGCCCCCTCTCCCAACCTCTCCCCCTAGCGGGGGAGAGGAGCTTGATGGGTGATGCGTCATCAGAACCGCCGCCGCCTGATTGGACTCCATGGACCTCGCCCTCAAACGACCCATCCCTCTCTTCGCCCTCGCCGCCGTCGCCAGCGTCGTCGGCGGCCTGTGCGTCGGCGCCTTCCCGGTCGGCTTCGCGGACCTGCTCTCGGCGATCGGCCTGTCGACCACGCCGATCGACGACACCACGTCGGTGGTGCTCTACGCCATCCGCGCGCCGCGCGTGCTGGCGGCCTTCTGCGTCGGCGCGGCGCTGGCCGCGGGTGGCGCGGCCCTGCAGAGCCTGTTCCGAAATCCCCTCGCCGATCCCGGCCTGCTCGGCGTGTCGAGCGGTGCGGCGCTGGCCGCCGTATCGGTGATCGTGCTGGGCGAGAGGGTGATGCATGTCATACCGCCCGATCTCCGCCCCTGGCTGCTGCCGGTCGCCGCGTTCGGTGGCGGCCTGGTGGCGACCACAATCGTCTATCGGTTGGCGGCGCGCGAGGGCGTCACCTTGATCGGCACGCTCCTGCTGGCCGGCATCGCCATCAATGCCGTGACCTCGGCCGGCATCGGCATGCTGGTGTTCGTAGCCGACGACCAGCAGCTTCGTACCCTGATCTTCTGGACCATGGGCGGCTTTGGCGGCGTCACCTGGGTGGCGATCATCCCCGCCCTGCTGATCCTCGCCATCGCCGTGCCCACCCTGCTGCCGGCGGCACACCTGCTCGACGCCCTGGCGCTGGGCGAACGCGAAGCCGGCCATGTCGGTGTCGACGTCGAACGACTGAAGCGCCGGCTGGTGATGCAGGTCGCGCTGGCCGTCGGCGCCGGCGTGGCGATCTCCGGCACGGTGGGCTTCGTCGGCCTGATCGCCCCGCACATCGTGCGCCTGCTGCTGGGCCCCGCACATCGCACCCTGCTGCCGGCCGCCGCCCTGTTCGGCGGCGCCTTCCTCGTGCTGGCTGACGCGCTTGCCCGCACCCTCGTCTCGCCGGCCGAGCTGCCGATCGGCGTGCTGACGGCCTTGGTCGGCGGCCCCTTCTTCCTCTGGCTGCTGGCCGGCCGCGCCGCGCGGGAGGGACTGTGAGCACGCTCCGCGCCGAGGCGATCGAAGTGCGCGCCGGCACCAAGGCGCTGATCACTGACGTGTCACTCGCCGTCGACCCCGGCGAGTTTTTAGCCGTGATCGGGCCCAACGGTGCCGGCAAGAGCACGCTGCTCGGCGCGCTCGCCGGCGACAGGCTGTTGGCGAAGGGCGACGTGCTGCTCGACGGCAAGCCCATGCGACGCTGGACCAAGCGCGAGCTCGCAAAGAGACGCGCCGTGCTGCCACAGCATTCCAACGTGGCCTTCGACTTCACCGGCCTGCAGGTCGCCATGCTGGGCCTGCTCGCCCACCGCGACCGCCTGTCCGAGCCCCAGATGCGCGCGCTCGCCGAACAGGCGCTCGGCGAGACCGAGGCCCTCGCCTTCGCCGACCGCCCCTATACCGTGCTGTCGGGCGGCGAGCGCCAGCGCGTGCAGCTCGCCCGCGTGCTGGTGCAGTGCGACGCCGATCCGGGCCACATGCCCTTCCTGCTGCTCGACGAGCCGATCGCGGGCCTCGACCTCGCGCACCAGCACGCCGCGCTCGCCAGCGCCCGCCGCCGCGCCGACCGCGGCCTGGGCGTGCTGGCGGTGCTGCACGACCTCAACATGGCGGCGCGCTATGCCGATCGGGTGGCGATCATGGAGCAGGGTCGGGTCACTGCACTTGGCCGCACTGCTGCGACCCTTGAGCCGGCTCGGCTGTCGGCGGTCTTTGCAACGCCCATCGTGCGACTGGAAGCCGATGGAACATCGGCGTTCGTCAGTCTGGGCCGTTAGGCGCGGCGCTTCGTCCGAGCCGCGACGTCCTTCGTCGAGGATGCGACAGTCAGCCGAGCAACGAGGCCGCTGCGGCTTTGCCCCGTCGTGCGCGCCATGTCGTCGAGGCGACGCAGGACGCGACGCGGCAAGGTAATGTTGATGCGCTCGATTGTGTCGTCGAATAGCGAATCCTCGAGCTCTATGAGGCCCACTGCCCATCCCTTGTAGCCGCGAAGCTTGCGCACCTCGTCGAGGCTCGATGGCGGCGGCACAGGCATTCCCTGGTCGAGCGCAGCGTCAAGCCATGCTGCCGCTGCCTCCTTGGCGGCCTCTACCGCTTCGTCGAGCGTGTCGCCGGCGGAAAAGCAGCCGGGCAGATCGGGCACGACAACCCCGAACGCCTCCGCGTCCGTGCCTTCCTCGATGAGAATGGGATAACGCGTCATATGCCTGCCTGCTTTCGGATCTTCGCGACCAACCCCTTGCCCAAGTCCTTCTTGGGATGAGGAACCACGACTATTCCCGGCCGAGAAGGATGAATGAAGACATGGTGGGAGCCACGGACGCGGTCCAACGCCCAGCCAGCCTTAACCAGCTCGCGGATCAGGTCCGCACTCTTCATGGTGTGTATTATACACACCATGCTCCTCGCAGGTCAAATAGCTCTACGCCCCATAGTCCGCCGGCGGCCGATCCTTGCGTGTCGCCTTCAGGATGAGATGGTCGAGCGACACCGGCCCCGGCCCCGCGACCGCGAGGTAGCCGAACATCACGAAGTAGGAAATCTCCTCGAAGCCCAGCAGCGTCTGCAGCGAATCGACATCGCCCCATTTGGCCGAGGCGATCGCCACCAGCATGATGATCATCATCGGGATCGACACGACGCGCGTCAGCAGGCCGACCAGCAGCAGCACGCCGCCGACGAGCTCCATGCCCGAGGCGAACGGTGTCAGGATCTCCGGCGCGGGGATGCCCCATTCGCGGAAGTTCTCGATCATGCGCGGCAGGAAGTTGAGCTTCTGCCAGCCCGTCCACAGGAACACCCAGCCGACGACGATGCGTATGGCAAGCGGCGGCAGCCAGGTGAGATGGCCCGTGACGATACGCGGCCAATCGTAGAGGGCCGTGATCAATGCATTCATGTACTGGCGCCCCCAACGGAAGAAGGCGCGGGCGTCCGCCACCTGGCGAACGCCCGCTGCGGAATGAGGCCGCAGCCTACATCACCTTGCCGCCCTTGGCGGTGCAGTCCTTGGCGTCGGCCGCCTCGGTGAAGCCCTGGCCCTTGCAGGCGTTCTGGCCCTTGCAGGCGCTGTTGGCGCTCTTGCAGGCGCTCTGGCCCTTGCAGGCGTTCGAGGCGCCGCACTTCACGCCGGCTGCGAACGACGTCGAAGCGAAGCTCGTGGCGGCGAAGACGGTGACGGCGGTGGCGATCAGCGTACGCTTGTTCATGGAGTCCTCCTGGTTGGGCGGGCGACAGGCCCGCATGGAGGTCATTCGCAGCGGACGGTTACAGCGTTACAGGTCGCGCCCGATCTTTTTGGTGTAATGTTTCGCCTCCCGCACACGAATACGTGAAAGACCGAGCTCGTTGGCCGACCCGTCCGATCTTTCCGCACTGATGCGCCGGGCAAGGCAGGGTGACGACGAGGCCTATCGACGGCTGCTCGGCCATGTCTCGCTGTGGCTGCGCGCCGTCGTGCGCCGCGGCCTTCTGGCGGCGGGACGCGGCCCAGCCGACTGTGAGGATGTCGTTCAGGAGGCACTGCTGGCCATGCATCTGAAACGCGCCACCTGGGACGAGACACAGCCGATCGAGCCGTGGTTGCGCGCGATCGCGCGCTACAAGCTGGTCGATCATCTGCGCCGGCGCGGCTTCCATGATCATCTCGACATCGACGATTACGCCGATGAGGTCGCCGTCACCGCCGATGCCGACGCCGCGGTGGACTCAGGCGCGCTGTTGGCAAGCCTTCCGAAGCGCCAGCGCCGCATCGTCGAGGAGATCTCCCTGGAGGGTCGCCGCGCCGCTGAAGTCGCGGAGCGGCTGGGCATGAGCGAGGGCGCCGTCCGCGTCACCCTTCACCGCGCGCTGAAAGCCCTGGCCGCGGCCTATCGAAGAGACGAGCGATGAAGACCGGCAATCTGATCGACGCTCTGGTCGCCGACCGTCCGCCGCGCGGCAAACCGCTGCGATGGGCGCTCGCGGCTGCGCTGCTGGCAGGAGGCCTCGTGTCGCTGGCCCTCTTCCTCGCGATCCTCGGCGTGCGCGCCGACATCGGGCCGGCGCTCGCCACCTGGCGGTTCGAGCTCAAGGTCGGCCTCGTGCTGCTTGTGCTGGGACTGGCCTTCAGCCTGTGCATCGCCCTGTCGCGTCCGGTGGCGCCCGTGCATCCGGGCCGGCGCCTGCTGCCGCTCGCCACACTCGCCGTCCTTGCGATTGCGATCGAACTTTTCATCCTGCCTAGCGCCTCATGGGCGAGCCGGCTGATGGGCAGCAACGCCCTGGTCTGCCTGATCGCGATTCCGACGCTCGCGATCGCGCCCCTCGTCGTGGTGCTTGCGATCCTGCGCGCCGGCGCTCCCGCCTCGCCCGCGTTTGCCGGCGGCGCGGCGGGATTGCTGGCCGCTGCGGCCGCGGCTGCGCTTTACGCCTTCCACTGCTTCGACGATTCACCGCTGTTCGTCGTCACCTGGTACGCGCTCGCCGCTCTGCCTGTCGTGGCCGTCGGGGCCGCGGCCGGGCATCGCCTGCTGCGCTGGTAGCTGCGTCCTTCAGGCGGCCGGAACCGCCAGGCTATCGAGCCAACGCCTGGCGGCCGTCACGCTCTTGAACATGCGAAGTGGCCTCTTGGCCGACGCGATGATGCCGATGAGGCGCGCCACCAGAGTCGGGGCATCCTCCGGCTCGTCATCGTGCCGCGGGCGGCCGGGCGGGACGAGGGCCACGGCGCCCACCGAACCGACATGCAGGCTCCTTACCCTTGCACCGATGGCCAGGAGGTCGACGACGCCCATGGCGAATCTTCCGGCCGTCGCATCGACGAGCTTGCGGTAAGGCAGCGCCTTGGCGCCCGTCACGGCATCCAGCAGTCCATCGATGTCGGCGCGCGAGACCGGGCCTTCAGCCGTCACGACGATCAGCCGCTTGCGCGAATCGATGAACCAGTGAAGCGCCATCCTGCTCAGTCGACGCGAAGACAGTTGCGAGTATAAATTACTTCAGTTATTGTTGTTATTGAACTGAACAGAAACCTGCGGCACCCGGGCGATGTCGCGCATGTCGCTATTCATGCGACAGGGGGCCGGCGCTGCCGGCCACGAACAATGAAGGTGCTGCAACGAGTTAGCTGTCCGGCCTCAGGTGAACTGCGAAAGCGATCCGAGAGTCCGACCCGCAAGCGTTTGGCGCTCCAGCGATTCACCGCGAATCTGT
>DATGZZ010000643.1:0-4985 GCA_035296945.1 Reyranella sp. | reverse complement strand
CGAGGTACATGCCGACCACCATCATCTCGCCATGCGCGAAGTTGACCACGCGCATGACGCCGAAGATCACCGACAGGCCGAGCGCCATCAGCCCGTAGACCATGCCGGTGAGCAGGCCCTTGGTGACGGCCTGGGCGAGATTGAGAAGGAAGTCGGTGGTCATCGGCGTTCCGCGATCACTGCCTCCCCCGTCTTACGGGGGAGGTGCCCCGTCTTACGGGGCGGAGGGGGAAGGCCCCACGGGCGATCTGTGAAAATTTCAGATCTGAAATCGGCAAAACCCCCACCCGTTGCTCTCCCCCTCCGGCCCTCCGGGCCACCCGCGCGTTTGGCCGCCTAGCGGCCAAACGCTAGCCCGTCAGACGGGGGAGGAATTTCGACGCATGAGAGACTACGCCGTCTACCTCCTGAGCCGCCTGGGGCAGTTTGCCCTGGTCGTCTTCATCGGCATCAACATCGCCTTCATCGTCACGCACGCAACGCCGATCGACCCGGTCGAGCAGTCGATCGCCGCCGCCACCCAGTTCGGCAGCACCAGCCCCGAGGCGATTGCGCTGATGCGCCAGTCGCTGAAGGAGCTCTATGGCCTGGAGGGCGACCTCGCAGAACAATACGCCTCGTTCTGGCGGCGCGTCGCGTTGGGCGATTTCGGGCCCTCGCTGTCGGCCTTCCCCACGCCGGTGTCGGTGCTGATCGGGCGGGCGCTGCCCTGGACGGTGTCGCTGCTGGTCATCTCGACGGTGCTCACCTGGGTGCTCGGCAACCTGCTGGGCGGCCTCGCGGGCTACTACCGCCGGAACCGCACGCTGCGCTTCGCCGGCCTGCTGGCGATGGCCTTCCATCCCATCCCCTACTACATCGTGGCCTTCCTGCTGCTCATCGTGTTCGGCTACCTGTGGCCGGTGCTGCCGATCAGCGGCGGCTACAAGATGAACATGGCGCGCGACTGGAGCTGGGAGTTCATCGGCAGCCTGCTGAGCCACGGCATCCTGCCGGTCTGCTCGCTGGCGCTGGTCGGGCTGGGCGGCTGGTTCATGGGCATGCGCTCGCTGGTCTCCAACATCGTCACCGAGGACTACGTCACCTATGCCGAGCTGGGCGGCGTGAAACGCGGCCGCATCCTCGGCTCCTACGTCATGCGCAACGCCCTGGTGCCGCAGGTCACGGGGCTCGCCATGTCGCTCGGCGCCATCTTCAACGGCGCCATCATCACCGAGCAGGTGTTCGGCTATCCCGGCGTCGGCACGCTGCTGGTGTCGGCCGTCCATGTCGGCGACTACAGCCTGGTGCTGGGCATCACCACCGTGTCGATCGTGGCGGTGTCGCTGGCGGTGCTGCTGATCGACCTGCTCTATCCGCTGCTCGATCCGCGCGTGAAGGCGCGTTGAGCATGGGCCGCGTCTTCATCGATCTCCTGCGCTTCAACCGCCAGTTCGCCTCAGGCGTCGTGCTGCTGTCGGCGATCACGCTGTTCGCGCTTCTGTCGTTCTTCTCGCCCTATCCGCCCAACGACTCCTACGTCGTGCCGCCCGACATGCCGCCGTCGTGGAGCCATCTCATGGGCACGACGTCGCGCGGCCAGGACCTGTTCTGGCTGCTGACCTTTGCGCTGCGTAACACGCTGATCTTCGGCATCGTCGTCGCGGCGATCAGCCGGCTGCTGGCGCTGGTCATCGGCCTGGTCGCGGGCTATTCCGGCGGCCTCGTCGACCGGGCGCTGATGTCCATCAACGACACCTTCATCGTCATCCCGCTCTTTCCCATCCTGGTGCTGTTCTACTTCGTCATGAAGGACCACATGTCGTGGGGCCTGCTGGCGCTGATGATGGCCTGCCTGGGCTGGGCCTACGATGCGCGCCTGATCCGCTCGGTGGCCCTCAGCCTGCGCACCCGCGAATTCACCGAAACCGGCATCTTCTCCGGCATGAGCATGCGCCGCATCCTGGTCGAGGAGCACCTGCCCTACGTGCTGCCGATCGTGTTCTCGACCACCATGAACAACATCAACTGGTCGATCGGCCTGGAAGTCACGCTTTCGGTGCTGGGCTTCACCGACATCAACACGCCCACCGTCGGCGTGCTGATCTACTGGGCCAACCAGCATACCGCCCTGGTCGCCGGCATCTGGTGGTGGATCTTCTTTCCGGTGCTGCTGGTGATCCTGACCTTCATCGGGCTCTTCCTGCTGGCGGTCTCGATGAACGAGCATATCGACCCGCGCAGCCGTCTCGGCCGGAGCGAAGGATGACCGCGCGAGGGATGACGGCACCGGCCCTCGAAGTCTCAGGCCTGCGCGCCTATTACCGCACCTCGGCGTTCGGCATCCGGCGCGAGGTGCGCGCGGTCGACGATGTCGACCTTCGGGTCGAGGCGGGCGAGATCTACGGCCTGGCGGGCGAGTCGAGCTGCGGCAAGACCACGTTGATCAAGACCATCGCCAACGCCATCCAGCCGCCGCTCGAGGTGCTGGCGGGCTCCGTCGTGTTCAATTTCAAGGACCACCGGGTCGACATGCACCGCGTCGGCCGCGACGAGCTGCGCGACATCCGCTGGAAGCGGCTGAGCTACATCATGCAGGGCTCGATGAATGTGCTGAACCCGGTACGCCGGGTCCGCCACGCCTTCGTCGACTTCGCCTTCCGCCACATCGGCAGGTCGAAGGCGGAGTTCCTCGACATCGTGCGCGCGCACCTGCAGCGCCTGCACCTCGCGCCCGACGTGCTCGAGGCCTATCCGCACCAGCTCTCGGGCGGCATGCGCCAGCGCGTGACCATCGCTCTTGCCACCGTCTGCCGGCCCGAATTCATCATCGCCGACGAACCGACGACGGCGCTCGACGTCGTCGTGCAGAAGGGCGTGCTGGCGATGATCCACTCGGTGCAGCGCGAGCTCGGCTCCTCGGTCATCTTCGTCACCCACGACATGGCGGTGCATGCCAATCTCACCGATCGCCTGGGCATCATGTATGGCGGCCGCCTGGTCGAGGAAGGCCGCACCGCCGACGTCTTCCGCCGGCCGCGTCATCCCTATACCGCGCACCTGATCGCGAGCCTGCCGCGGCTGGGCGACACCGCACCGAAGGAGGGGCTGACGGGCGCGCCGCCCAACCTCGCCGATCCGCCGTCGGGCTGCCGCTTCCATCCGCGCTGTCCGCTGGCCAGCGACCTCTGCCGCCGCGAGGTGCCGCCGATGACGGAGGTCGCGCCCGGCCACCGCACCGCCTGCTTCCACAGCGACCGGGTGGCGCCGCCATGAGCGCGTTGCTCGAGGTCGACGGCGTGAGCCGCCTCTATTCCAGCGGCAACCTGCTGGCCCGCCGAAAGTTCGCCGCCGTGGACGGCGTCAGCCTGCGGCTCGACGAGGGCCGCCCGGAGATCGTCACGGTGATCGGCGAATCGGGCAGCGGCAAGACCACGCTCGCGCGCATGATCCTCAACATGGTGCCGCCCAGCGCCGGCACGATCCGCTTCCGCGGCACCGACCTTCGCGAGGTCCGCGGCACGCGCGCCCGTCTCGACTTCATGCGCCAGGTGCAGCCGATCTTCCAGAACCCGTTCGAAGCCTTCAATCCGATGAAGCGAGTCGATCGCTATCTGTTCGCCACCGCCCGGCACATGGCGGGCCTCACGACGCCGGCCGCGATCGAAGCCGAGGCCGCCCGCGCGCTGCGGGACGTCGGCCTGTCACTGGCCGAGGTGCGCCGGCGCTATCCGCACGAGCTGTCGGGCGGCCAGCTGCAGCGCGTGGCGATCGCGCGCGCCCTGGTCTCGCGGCCGGCCCTGCTGGTGGCCGATGAGCCGGTGTCGATGATCGACGCCTCGCTGCGCGCCTCGATCGTGAGCCTGCTGCGCGGCCTGTGCGTGCGCACCGGCGTGTCGATCATCTACATCACCCACGACCTCGCCACCGCCTACTCGGTCAGCGACCGCATCATGATCATGCGCCTGGGCAAGGTGGTGGAGAGCGGCCCGGCCCGCGCCGTGCTCGACGATCCGCAGCACGAGTATTCGCGGCTGCTCAAAAGCTCGGTCCTGTCACCCGAGGTCCCGTCCAACGGAGCTGCTTTCCATGCGTAATGTCGACGTCCGCCTGCATCGAGATTTCGCCATCGGCACGACCCATCCCCGGCTGTTCGGCGCCTTCCTCGAGCATCTCGGCCGCTGCATCTATGGCGGCATCTTCGAGCCCGGCCATCCCACGGCCGACGCCAAGGGCTTCCGCGGCGACGTGCTCGCCATGGTACGCGAGCTCGCGCCCACGATCATGCGCTATCCCGGCGGCAACTTCGTCTCGGGCTACAACTGGGAAGACGGTGTCGGTCCCGTGGCCGAGCGGCCGCGCCGGCTCGACCTCGCCTGGATGTCGACCGAGACCAACCAGTTCGGCACCAACGAATTCATCGACTGGTGCCGCGCCGCGGGCATCGAGCCGATGCTGGCGGTCAATCTCGGCACGCGCGGCGGCGACGCCGCCCGCAACATGGTCGAGTACTGCAACCATCCCGGCGGCACGACCCTGTCCGAGCTGCGCCGCACGCACGGCTGGGACAAGCCGCACGGCGTGAAGTTCTGGTGCCTGGGCAACGAGATGGACGGGCCCTGGCAGATGGAGGCCAAGACGGCCGAGGAGTACGGACGCATCGCCGTCGAGGCGGCCAAGATGATGAAGTGGATCGACGGCAGCCTCGAGCTCGCCGCCTGCGGCTCGTCGGGCCGGCGCATGGCGACCTTCGGCAGCTGGGAGGACACGGTCCTGCAGCACACGTTCGACCATGTCGAGTACATCTCGCTGCACACCTATCTCAACAACTACGACGGCGACACGCCGGCGTTCCTGGCGAGCTGCGACCTGATGGACAATTTCATCGACGAGGTGGTGGCGATCGCCGATTCGGTGGCGGCCCGGCGCCGCTCGGGCAAGCGCATCATGCTGAGCTTCGACGAATGGAACGTCTGGTATCGCACGCGGCGCAACCGCGCCGCCCG
>DATGZZ010000642.1:0-2257 GCA_035296945.1 Reyranella sp. | reverse complement strand
CGCCGCGGCGCCACGGTCGTGGTGCTCTGCCAGGCGCTGCTGAAAGACCTTTTGGGCACCGTCGGCTTCATCGACCATGTCGTGGCCGAGGGCGAGCCATTGCCCGAGTTCGACCTGCATGCCTCGATGGTGTCGCTGCCGCATCTCTGCCGCGCCGACTTCGACGCGCCGACCGTGCAGGCGCCCTACCTGAAGGCGCCGGCCGACAGCCGCATCAAGCTCGGCCGCATCGAGAAGGCGAAGCTCAGCGTCGGCATCTACTGGGCGGGCATGCCCGGCCGGCCACAGGACCGTCAGCGCTCGGTGTCGTTCGCGCGCTTCATGGAGTTCTCGGGCGACCCCGAGCTGCTGCTGTTCAGCCTGCAGGGCGGGGTGCACCAGAAGGACATCCAGACCTTCGGCGCCGGCGGCCTGGTGCACGATGTCGGCCGCGGCATCTTCGACTTTGCCGAAGCGGCGACGGCCTTGTCGCAGCTCGATCTCCTGATCGCGATCGATGCGCCGATCGCCCACCTCGCGGCGGCGATGGGGCTCAAAACCTGGGTACTGTCGCCATCGACGGTCGACTGGCGCTGGCAGCTCGGCGGCACGCGCGCGCCCTGGTATCCCTCGGCACGGCTGTTCCGCCAGCCGCGGCCGGGCGACTGGGACACGGTGTTTGCCGACGTCCGACGCGAGCTCGATCAGCTCAAGCAGCGCTCTTAGCCAGCGCTTCGGCATCGTCGACGTCGTCGAGCGTGTCGGCGAGGCCCGTCGTGTATCCCCCCGGGATCGTGGCCAGCGTGTCGGCCAAGGCATGCCGCGTCGACCATCGCACCTTGGCGAACAGCGAGCGCGGCAATGGCCGGCCGCGGCGCGCACCGACCAGCCAGAAGCCGCCGTCGGTTGCCGGACCGAAGACGAGGTCATGGCTTCCCAACAGCGCGAAGGCCCGCGCAATGTGAGATGGCCGCATCGCCGGAATGTCGCTGCCGACCAGAACGACGGGGCCTGGCGGCAGCAGCCGGAACGGCCGCTTCATGCGTTGGCCGAGGTCACCTTGTCCCTGGCCACGCACGTTAGCTCGGCGCGGCGCCGGGTCGGGCGTGACGAACAACCAGACCGTCCAGCGTCGGTCGCGCGACAAGGTGCGGATCTGGCGGTCGAGCGTCTGGCGATAGAAGCGCATTGCAGCCGCGGGGCCGACCGCCGCCGCCAGCCGCCGCTTCACACGTCCGAACTGCGGGGCGCGGGCGAAAATCACGAGGTGGCGCTTCATCCGTACAGACGCCGGATGATGGTGGGCGACAAGCCGGCAAAGTACAGGGCAAGGCAACTGAGGTTGCGCATCGGACGGGCGAGCCAGCCGTCGCGTTCGTAGCGCTCTGCCGATGTGACGGCGTCGGCATCGAGGGCCACAAGATTGCGCCGGCCGATGCGGCACACCAGGTCGACATCTTCCATCAGCGGAAGAGCGCGAAAGCCGCCAAGTTGCCGATAGAAGGCGCGCTCGATCAGCAGACCTTGGTCGCCATAGGGCAAGCCGAAGGTGCGGCAACGCCAGTCGACGAGGCGCTCCAGGCGTCGTGCGCGAGGATCGGCCGACGCGAGGCGCAGCCGGAAGTAGCCGGCTTTTGATGGAGTGATCGCGATGAACTGGCGCGCGGCGGTGGCCCAGCCTTTCGACAGGGTCGTGTCGGCATGCAGGAACAGGAGCCATGGCGCGTTGCCGGCCATGGCGCCGGCAGCAAGCTGCCGGCCGCGACCGGGGTCGGTCACCATGACGATGGCGCCGGCCTGCCGCGCGATGGTCGTCGTGTCGTCGCGCGAGCCGCCGTCGCACACGGTGATCTGCTCGCCCGGGAGAGACTCGAGAGTACGCGCCAGGGAGCCGGCAGCGTTCAGGGTCGGGATGACGACGTCGATGTCCGCCGTCACTGGCTGCAGGCCGCGCCGCCCAGCACGCAGAACTTGGCGCAATGCGGATGGTTGAGGCGCACGGCGCCGACGCTTTCGGCCAGGGTGTTGCCGAGCTCGAACTGCGGGTCGTAGGGCAGCAGGGTGCAGGCGACGACGGCCGGGCGCTCAGCGCCCTTGCGCTTCACCACCATGCGGGCCGAGGCGCACATCACGCTGTCGGGCGACTTCTTGAGGATGCCCCAGCAGGCCGTCGTGATCTCCGGAACGTCGACGCGGGAGTCCATCTCCGGAAACAGCACCAGCGACGCCGGGCTTGCCGCATCAATCGTGATGCCAAGGCCTGCGAACAGTCGCGCAT
>DATGZZ010000641.1:0-2120 GCA_035296945.1 Reyranella sp. | reverse complement strand
GCATCGGCACGGCGGTGTCATTGGCGGCGCTCTATCATCCCCTGCGGCTCGCCGAGGAAGTGGCGCTGCTCGACATGCTGTCGGGTGGCCGCGTCAACTGGGGCGCCGGCCGTGGCTTTGCCCACTTCGAGTTCAAGCACTTCGGCGTGCCGGCGGAGGAAAGCGCCGAGCGCTTTCGCGAGGCCGTCGAGATCGTGCTCAAGGCCTGGAACGAGGAGCGCTTCAGCTTCCAGGGCACGCACTTCTCCTTCGACGACGTCGAGGTGCTGCCCAAGCCCCTGCAGCGGCCGTTGCCGACCTGGATGGCGGCGACGTCGGAAGGCGCGATCGACTGGGCGGCGAGCCGCGGCTTTTCCATCCTGATGGACCCGCACTCCTCGACGGCCGAGCTCGGCGCCAAGCGCCGCCGCTACACCGAGAAGCTCGCCGAAGCGGGCTTCTCCGATGCCGGCCGCGACATTCCCATGGCGCGCCTGCTCGCGCTCGCGCCAACCAAGGAGGAGGCCTTGGCCGTGGCGCGCCGGGGCGCGCAATGGCTGGTCGATTCCTATGCCGGGCCGCAGCATGGTCATCGCCGGTCCGTGCAGCGGACCTACGACGGCAAGGAACCGACGCAGCACTATGTCGACAGCGTCATCCTGCACGGCACGCCCGAGTCGGTTGTCGAGCAGATTGCCCGTCTGCGCGAGGAGATCGGGCTCAACTACCTGATGTGCGCGCCGCTCAGCCGCGAGAGCTTCAGGCTGCTAGCCGATGAGGTTCTGCCGCGGCTGTGAACATCGCCTCGGCGATCAAGGTCATGTCGGCGTCGCTGATCTCGATCACGCCCTGGCGCAGCCGGTAGCCCCAGTTCTTCTCCTGGGTGAAGGCAAGCTGCGCCTGAAGGATGGCGATCGGCATGGCCTCGGCCTCGTGCCAGGCGACCTCGCGCCGGAACGGCTTGAAGCCGAAGCCCATGTCGGCCTGGTAGGGCTTGCTGTTCTTCACCGTGCCGATGGCCGTGAAGGCCTGCAGGCGGTCCTTGTTGCGCTGGGCGTGGCTCGGCGTGTAGGTGCGGTTGGGCGAGTAGTAGACGATGCGGTCGCCCGGCTGGATGCGGCGCAAAGGCGTCGCCTTGCCGTGATTGACCTGCATGAAGCCCCCGTTGCGCCCGATCTCGACATGCTCGGCGGATGCGACCGCCAACCAGTTCCTGCTCATGGGGTTCTCCTCGATCGTTGGGAGAGGACCATAAGGCTGGCAGCTGTCAGATTATGTCAGCAGCGTCATTCTCCTCCCCCGTCATACGGGGGAGGGCAGGGAGGGGGTGAGCCTCAGTCGAGTTGATTGCTGATTTTAGATCATGATCTTTGTCGAGGAGGGGACTGCGTTGCGGCCTTCCCCCTCCCGGCCTCCCCCGTATGACGGGGGAGGTGGAATGACAGGCTCACGCCTCCCGTGTCGCCTCGCGCTCGCGCCATTCCTTCAGCATCGCCTGGCGGCGGCGCGGATAGCGCTTCTCGGTCATGTTCAGCATGACGATGCGGTCGGTGCGGAAGTGGCGGAAGTCCTCGCGCAATTCGCACCACGCCACCACCACCCGCACCTTCTCGAAGAAGCTCAAGGCGAACGGCCAGATGATGCGTTTGCTGTCCGCGCCGTTGTTGTCGCGATAGCTGAGGCCGATCTTGCGCTCGGTGCGGATGGCCTGGCGGATCTTGGGCAGTTGCGCATCGCCCGCCGCGATGGGATCGCCCGGCCCGATCAGCAGGCCGGATTCGTCCAAGGTATCGCGCAGGTCCTTGGGCAGCACGGCGCCGATCTTGGCCAAGACGTTGGCGGCAGCATCGGCCAGCGCCCGGTCGGCGCGCTGATGCACCCAGCGCGAGCCCAGCACCAGCGCCTCGATCTCCTCCTCGCTGAACATCAGCGGCGGCAGCATGAAGCCCGGCCGCAGCACGTAGCCCACGCCCGCCTCGCCATCGATATGCGCGCCCTCGGTCTTCAGAAGCTCGATGTCGCGGTAGAGCGTGCGCAGCGACACGCCGGTCGCCTCGGCAAGCGTGGCGCCGCTCACCGGATGGCGATGGCGGCGCAGCACCTGGATGAGATCGAGCAGACGTTGGGCGCGCGACACGCTA
>DATGZZ010000640.1:0-2406 GCA_035296945.1 Reyranella sp. | reverse complement strand
GGCCTGCTCGGCCGCGAGATCGCGCCGATGGCGACCGGCGGTGTGGTCGGCATGACCGGCAGCTTCGGCGCCGGCCGCGCCGCGCCCTCACCGGTGATCCGCATGTTCTCCTGCCTGGTGCCGAAGGAACTGGTGCCGGTGACGATCGAGATCGACGGCCGCCGCATCACGATGGAGCGCGCGGCCAAGAGCGGCGGCTTCACGGCCGCGGACCTGCCGGCCGAGGCGCCACCGGCTCCGCCGCTGCCGACCACGGGCCCCAACGCGGCGACCGAGACCGTGCCGCTGGTGGCGCTGGCCTATGGTCGCTCGGGCGACAAGGGCGACAACGCCAACATCGGCATCTTCGCGCGGCGGCCGGAATACGAACCGATCCTCGATGCCGAAGTGACGGAGGAGGCGGTGGCGACGTACTTCGCCCATCGCATCGAGGGCAAGGTGACGCGCTGGCGCCTGCCGGGCATCCACGGGTTCAACTTTCTGCTGCGCCAGGCGCTGGGCGGCGGCGGCATGGCCTCGCTCAAGGCCGATCCGCTGGCCAAGGCCTTCGCCCAGATGCTTTTGGACATGCCGGTGCGCGTGCCGGCGTCGCTGGCTCAGAAGCTCGCGGCCTAGGCCGGGCTCGGACGTCCCAGACGCGCGACGATGAGCAGCGCGATGGCTGGATTGATCACCTGGATCACGTCGAGCAGGACCACGCCAATGCGACCGCCGATGAAGGCGGCGAGCGAGCCCATCAGGATGGCGTGCAGCACGATGCCGGCAGCGACGGTGGCGATGACCGGCCGCCAGCCCAGCCGGTAGCGCGAGAGGGCGACGTGGAACACCCACAGCGACAACGGCAGGAAGATCACGACCGCGGTCAGCACGCCCGCATTGTAGGTGGCCTGAAGCGCTGCCGGGACGATGTGTGCCAGGGCGTTGACGAAGGGGACGGAGAAGAAGGCGAGCGCGAGTTCCGGCCGGCGTCGTCCCAGCAGCGCCGCCGTCGGGCCGAACAGCCATACGACGCTGACATTGACGGCGGTGATGAAGGAGAAGGGGACGGGGCAGGCGTGGATGTCGGGGAAGCCGAAGTTCCGGCACAGCTCGCCGCGGAAGGCGTAGGTCGCGCCGAGAGCGTCGACGCCATGCTCCTCGAACTGGTGCACCAGATAGGCCAGCGTGCCCGCCCAGGCGAGCCAAACGATATCGCGCCAACGCGACACCGTAAGGTCACTGCGCAGGGCGTCGGTGCAGAGCAGGAGCGCCAGCAGCAACGCAGCGCCCAGGCCCATATAGGGCCATACATAGGTGAAGGAGAACATCGGTCGGAGGCTAGCGCTACCGGATCAGATTTTCATCAGGGAGAACAGCACGCGGCTCAGCTCGCTGTCCGGCTTGGCGAGACGCTGCGGTTCCTGGAAGTGCTTGGCGGCGAATACGACGGTACGGCTGGCCAATCGTCCCATGCCCTGCAGCGCGTCGGCGAAGACCATCGACTGGCGTTTGAACTCCGGGCTGTCGAGGTCCGCCCAGGCGACGGGGCAATTGATGCGATGGAGATGGCGCATGGTGGTCGTAGGCCTGGTCGAGCTGTTGCTGGGTGTAGTCCATGAACACCGGGCCTTGCTGGGCGAGCAAAGGCGCCACGCTCGAAGAGCCGATCGCGCTGCCCAGGGCGGCGGTGCCGGCGAGAAAATGTCGACGGCGCATGCTCATGCTTCCCTTGGTTCAGAACGCGGCCACCGCCGCGGCGGCGATGGGCTCGCCCCATTCCTGCCCGAAGTGGCCGCCTTCAGGTTGGCGAATTTGTCCTCAGGTGTGCGCAGGGTGTTGGTCAAATCGTGTATCCTCCCGCCATGACCGCCCCCTCAAAACCCATCCCACGGAAGGATGATCGCGACGACCGGCTGGCTGCCGCCTTGCGCGAAAACCTCCGGCGGCGTAAGGCGCAGGCGCGCGCCAAGCAGCACGGCGCCAAACCTGAAATACAGCCCGCCAAAAGCCCCCGCAAATGACCATCCTCTCCGATCGCTGGATCCGCCGCATGTCGCAGGAAAAGGGCATGATCGAGCCCTTCGTCGACGCCCAGAAGCGCGACGGCGTGATCTCCTATGGCCTGTCGTCCTACGGCTACGACGCGCGCGTGGGCCGCAACTTCAAGATCTTCACCAACGTCGATTCGGCGGTGGTCGATCCCAAGAACTTCGCGGCCAACAGCTTCGTCGACCGCACGGCCGATGTCTGCATCATCCCGCCCAATTCCTTCGCGCTGGCGAGCACGGTGGAATATTTCCGCATCCCGCGCGATGTGCTGGTGATCTGCGTCGGCAAGTCGACCTATGCGCGCTGCGGCATCATCGTGAACGTGACGCCGCTCGAGCCCGAGTGGGAAGGCCACGTCACGCTGGAATTCTCCAACAC
>DATGZZ010000639.1:0-4896 GCA_035296945.1 Reyranella sp. | reverse complement strand
CCCGAGGCGCTGCTGCCGCCCGGCTTCGAGAACAGTGAGATCGAGCCGCACGCGGCGGCGCTCGCCCATCAGGTTGATGACCACGACCGGGCCCGCCTCCAGTCGGCTCACGATCGGCGTCTCGCCGGCAAAGCGCACCGGCCGGAACGGACGGCGCACGTCGATCTCGCTGGTCGGCGTCTGCAGAACGAGCCCGCTGCCCGCGACCAGAACTTGCAGGCGATCGAAGCCCGAATAGTCGGAGAACGGTCCGGCCACGGTGATCGGCGTGCGGCTGAAGCGCCAGACGTCGCCCCCAGTGTCATTGTCCAAGGCGATGTCGGTGGTGACGCCGCCACCGTTCTTCCATGGTGTTCGCTGGTAGCGGTTGGGATCGAGCGGCGTGATCCGGGGCCGCTTCATGTCGCGCTGGCCACTGTCCCTTGCGCCAGCAGCGCATTGACCTCGGCCGCGGCAAAGCCGTGCGCGGCCAGGACTTCCGTCGTGTGCTGGCCGGTGACAGGCGCCGTTCCGCGCGGCGTGCCCTCGGCCTGGGGCAGCATGCCGGGCAGGGCGGGGACCGGCACGGCCTGGTTCAGTCCGGCCTGCGTGAGCCACTGGACCAGGCCGGTCTCGCGCACATGCGGTTGGTCGAGGAATTCGGCGTAGCTGTTGAGGCGCTCATGCATCAGGCCGGCTTCGGTCAGCCGCTTGGTCCACACCGCCCACGGTTCGGCAGCGATGGCGGGCCGCACGATGGCGTACAGCGCCACGTCGTTGGCGAGCCGCTCGGCCCGCGTGACAAACCGCGGATCGTCGGCCAGCGCCGGCATCTGCATGGCCTTGCAGAGGATGCGCCAGTCGCGGTCGGTGAAGGCGAGGAGCGACATCCAGCCGTCGGCGATCTTGAAGACGCCGCCCGGCGCGCCGCCGGGCTTCATGACGCCGCCCTCGAGATGGCAGGCCATCAGCCGGATCGACTGCAGGGCCGTCGCGGCCTGCATCAGGCTGACATCGAGGTAGCGGCCGCGCGTCTCGTCGCGGCGGGCGTAGAGTGCGGCCGACAGCGCCTGGAAGGCGTAGAGCGCCGTCGACATGTCGACCACGATCACCGGCACGCGATGGGGGATGCCGTCCTCGCCGCGGTTCTCGTTCATCAGGCCGGTGTAGGCCTGCAGCACCGGGTCCATCGCCGGCCGGCTGGACAGCGGCCCGCTCTGGCCGAAGCCCGAGATCGAGAGATAGAGCAGTCGCGGCTCGCGTGCGGCGACCGACTTGTAGTCGAAGCCCAGGCGTTGGATGACGCCGGGCCTGAAGCCTTCGAGGAAGACGTCGGCGCCTTTCAGCAGTCGCCACACGACCTGCTTGCCGGCGTCGGTCTTGAGGTCGACGGCAATGCTCTTCTTGCCGAGATTGCCGATGATCGAATAGGCCGAGTGGCTGCCGTAGCGCGTCCCCAAGGTGCGCGCCCAGTCGCCGTCGCCGATGCCTTCGACCTTGATGACGTCCGCACCGTACTGCGCCAGCAGCATGGCGCAGTAGGGCCCGGCGATGCCCTGGCTCAGATCGACGACCTTCAGGCCGGCAAAGGGCGCGTCATAGCTCATCTGCTCGGTTCGGGCGTTGGTTCCTTCAGTCGGTACCATGCCACGTAAAATGCCGTCAGGAAGAACAATGTGAGACGGGTGGCCACGGCAATTCCGCCAATCATGGCGAAGGGCGTGCAGCTTGGAGAACTCGAAGCACGGAAAATCGATCCCGCGCTCATCCACCTCCCCCGTATGACGGGGGAGGTGAAGACATTCGCGAGCCCGTCATGCCCATCATCCGACGCCTCACCTTCATCGGCCTGGAATACGCCTTCGCCCCCGAAAAGGCCTACGGCATGTCGCGGGGCGGCGGCTTCCGCCGGCAAGGCGCGCTGGTCGAGGTCGAGACCGATGCCGGCGTCGTGGGCGTCGGCGAGGCGTTCGGCAATCCGTCGGTGACCCTCGAATACTTCCGCATGATCGAGCCGCTGTTCGTCGGCAAGAGCATCTTCGACTTCGACCATGTCGAGGCGCGGGTGCGCAACGCCATGTATCACCTGGGCGTCGGCAATCAGCTCACCGCCTGCCTTGCCGCCATCAACGTGGCGCTCT
Organism: Reyranella sp.; assembly: GCA_035296945.1. Taxonomy (GTDB): domain Bacteria; phylum Pseudomonadota; class Alphaproteobacteria; order Reyranellales; family Reyranellaceae; genus Reyranella. The sequence goes on along the minus strand of DATGZZ010000639.1, from coordinate 2,776 downwards.
GGGACGCCATCGCCCGCGGCTTCGGCGTCCGCGTCTGCGACCTGATCGGCGGCTGCGCCACGACGCGCATCCCGGCCTATGCCTCGACCGGCTTCTTCTCCAACGATCCCGACCGCCAGCTCGACCACATGCTGGCCGAGGCCGCCGGCCATCCCTATGCCGGCGCCAAGATCAAGATCGGCCGCGGCATCAAGGACGACGTCTCGCGCGTGCGCCGCGCCCGTGAGGCGTTGGGCCCGGACAAGCTCCTGATGGTCGACATCAACGGCGCCTACACCGCCGACGTGGCGCTGGAGTGCGCGCGGGCGATCGAACCCTTCGCCGTGCACTGGATCGAGGAGCCGCTGCCGCCGGGCGACCTGCGCGGCTATGCCGAGCTTCGCCTGCGCTCGCCGATCCCCATCGCCGCCGGCGAGGCGCATCACACCGTGCGCGACTTCCGCGCCCTGATCGACGGCCGCTGCATCGACATCGTGCAGCCCTCGGTGCCCGGTACCGGCGGCCTTACCGAGGCCCGGCGCATTGCCACCCTGGCGCACGCCCAGAATCTCCGGGTCGCGCCGCATGCCTGGGGCGGCGCCATCGGGCTCGCCACGACCTGCCACTTCATCGCTTCCCTGCCCAACACGCCGCACACCGACCATCCGCCGCATCCGCTGATGCTCGAGTACGACATGAGCGACAATGCCCTGCGCACGCAGTTGCTGAAGAGGCCGCTCGCGCTGGAAGCCGGCCACGTCCTGTTGCCCGACGGTCCGGGACTCGGCGTCGAACTCGATCGTGATGCCGTGGAGCGCTATCGCGTTTGCTGATCGACCCCGGGCGTGCCAGTGTTTTGCCCAAGAAAACAGGCTACTGGGAGATTGCATATGGACAACGTGACGCGACGGGTTTTCGCGGCCGGCGCCGCTCTCGCGGCGCTCGGTCTGGCGACGGGTGCGGCCGCTCAGCAGCCGGTCAAGATCGGCGTGATCTATCCGCTGAGCGGCAACTCGGCGAGTGCCGGCAACTACTCCAAGATGGCGATCGAGGTCGGCGCCGACGTGATCAATAACGGCAATGCCGAGCTCGCCAAGATCATGCCGATCGCCAAGGGCGGCGGCCTGTCGGGCCTGGGCGGCGCCAAGATCCAGCTGATCTTCGCCGACAACCAGGGCACGCCGGCCGCCGGCCAGAACCAGGCGCTGCGCCTGATCTCCGAAGAGAAGGTGGCCGCCATCATCGGCGCCTATCAATCGGGCATCACCGTCACCGCGAGCGCCATCGCCGAGCGCCACGGCATTCCCTTCCTCACCGCCGAATCGGTCGCCGCCAATCTCACCGAGCGCGGCTTCAAGTGGTTCTTCCGCACCACGCCGGTCGCCATCGACTTCGCCCGCGCCTACTCGACCTTCCTGCGCGAGCAGAAGGCGGCCGGCCAGAAGGTCGGCTCGGTCGCGCTGGTGCATGAGAACACCGAATACGGCAACTCGGTCGCCAGCGTCATCGCCGAGCAGTTCGCCAAGGACGGCCTGTCGATCACCCAGAAGATCGCCTACTCGGCCAATTCGAGCGACGTGCAGCCGCAGGTGCTGCAGCTCAAGGAGAAGAATCCCGACGTGGCGATCTTCATCTCCTACACGTCGGACGCGATCCTCTACACCAAGACGATGAAGGAGCTCGGCTGGAAGCCCGCGATCATGATCGCCGACAATGCCGGCTTCAACGATCCGGCCTTCGTGAAGAGCCTGGGCGCCTCGGTCGAGGGGCTCGTGAACCGCTCGACCTTCGCCGGCGGCAAGCCGGGCAGCGTGCCGGCGCTGTTCAACGAGCTCTACAAGAAGAAGACCGGTGGCGACAGCCTCGACGACGTGTCGGCGCGCGGCCTCGAGGGCTTCCTGGTGATGGCCGACGCCATCAACCGCGCGGGCTCGACCGACCCGGCCAAGATCCGTGACGCGCTCAAGGCCACCAACCTGCCGGCCAGCCAGATGGTGACGGGCTACGAGGGCGTGAAGTTCGACGACAAGGGCCAGAACGTCCTGGCGTCGACCCTGATCACCCAGATGCGCGGCGGCCAGTACGTGTCGATCTGGCCCAAGGATCGGGCCACCGCGCAGATCGTCCTGCCTTACAAGGGCTGGTGAGCCGCCACGGTCTTCTCTGAAGGCAAGGGGTCGTCGGCGTGTCGATGACGTTGGTCCAGGTGATCGTGAGCGGGCTGCTGCTCGGCGCGGTCTATGCGCTGTTCTCGTCGGGCCTCACCCTGATCTGGGGCATGATGAACGTCGTCAACTTCGCGCACGGCGATTTCGTCATGCTGGGCATGTACGCCGCCGTCATGGTGTGGACGGCGCTGGGTGGCGGGCCGTTCGCCGCCGTGCCGGTCGCCGCCATGCTGATCGCGACCCTGGGCGTGGCGAGCTACTTCCTGCTGGTGCGCCACATCATGCGCGGGCCGATGCTGGCGCAGATCCTGGGCACCTTCGGCTTGGCGCTGTTCCTGCGCTACGCCGCCTTCTGGACCTTCGGCGCCGACTTCAAGACCCTGCCCGACACGCTGATCGGCGGCTCCTTCACCCTGGGCGGCATCCGCTTCGAGGGCTCGCGCGTGGTGGCCGGCGTCAGTGGTCTTGCCATCACGCTGCTGCTGCATCTCATCCTGACGCGCACGGCCATCGGCAGCCGCATGCTGGCCGTGTCGGAGGACGCGACGGCGGCGCAGCTCATGGGCATCCGCCCGCAGCGCATGCAGGCGCTGGCCTGGGCGATGGCCGGTGCGGCGACCGGCATTGCC
>DATGZZ010000638.1:0-5130 GCA_035296945.1 Reyranella sp. | reverse complement strand
GCGGTCCGGTGGTCAATCCCGCCATCGTGCGCGCGCAGATGGAGAGCGGCATCATCTACGGCCTCTCGGCCGCGCTCTACGGCGAGATCACGCTGGCCAACGGCGCCGTCGAGCAGTCGAACTTCTCCGACTACGACGCCGTGCGCCTGGCCGATGCGCCGGCGATGACGGTGCATCTGGTCGACACCGGGTCGTCTTCCATCGGCGGCGTCGGCGAACCCGGCACCCCGCCGATCGCGCCGGCCGTCGCGAATGCGGTCTTTGCCGCCACGTGTAAACGCCTGCGCTCCTTGCCGCTGCGGCTAGCCTGAGCCTTGCCGTAAGCTAAGGGTCCCTCGGGGTTCGCCCTCGGGATGACTGAGTGCGTTGATCACAAAACCCGCTGTCATCCCGAGCGTAGCGAGGGACCTTTGTTTAACGCGGCATCTTCCGGCGCCAGCGCAGCGTGTCCTCGATCTGTGCGGCGAGATCGCGTTGGGGCGACCAGCCGAGCTCGCGCCGGGCCTTCCCGATATCACCGACCAGCTTCGGCGAATCGCCGGGACGGCGCGGCCCGACCGCATGCGGCACGGGCTTGCCGGCGATGCGGCCGGTCTCGGCCAACGCTTGGCGCACGCTGTAGCCCACGCCGCTGCCGAGGTTGAACGCCTCGTGACCGCTCGCCGTCCGGCCGGCGAGCCAGCCGAGCGCGCGCAGGTGCGCGTCGGCGAGATCGCTCACATGCACGAAGTCGCGGATGCACGATCCGTCGGGCGTCGGATAATCGGTGCCGAGCAGGGTGAGGGCGGGGCCAAGCCCAAGAGCGGCATCGGCCGCCAGCGGCAGCAAATGGGTCTCCGGATCGTGCGCTTCGCCGATCGTCCCGCCGGAGTCCGCACCGGCGGCGTTGAAGTAGCGCAAGGACGCCGAGCGCAGGCCGCGACCTGCGGCCTCGGCGAGCGCCTGCTCGACCCTGGCCTTCGACTCCGCGTAGGGGCTGAGCGGGCCGATCGCATGGCTCTCGGCCAGCAGGTCGGTCTGCGGCAGCCCGTAGACGGCGCAGGAACTCGAGAAGACGAAAGCCTCGATGCCGTGCCGTAGCGCCGCCTCGATCAAGGGTTCCGTATTGGTCACGTTGTTGTGGAGGTAGCGCTCGGGCTGCCGGACCGATTCGCCGACTTCGATGTAGCCCGCGAGGTGGATCACCGCCCGCGGCCGGTGGCGCAAGAACACCTCGTCGAGCCGCGCCTTGTCGCCAATGTCACCGCGCTCCAGCGGGCCCCACTGGACCGCCCAGTCGTGGCCCTTCTCCAGCGTGTCGTAACAGACGGGTCTGTCGCCAGCCTCGGCCAACGCCTTGCAGACGTGGCTGCCGATGTAGCCGGCGCCGCCCGCGACCAGGACTGTGATCATCCGATGTCCCGTAAATGGTGCCGGGTGAGGGATTTGAACCCCCGACCTTCGGTTTACAAAACCGCTGCACTACCGCTGTGCTAACCCGGCGTTGCGTGCCCTTTTAGGGTTTTCCAGTGACTTGGCCAAGACGCCGTTTAGATGGCGCCTGCCAAGGAACCTCGGACGGCCGAGTGCCTTATCCACCTTACATTCAGCCCCCATCGTTGGAGGAGGCACAGCCGATGTCCGTAGCACCTGCGGCCCTCGACAAGGCGACCCTCGGGCTACATCCCCTCGACCAGTACGAGCCGCTGATCGGCGGGGCGACGGCCGAACGGATTTTCAGGAAGGCCGACCGCGTGCGTGGCGCGCATGTCATCCACGTCAACTCGACCTTTTACGGCGGTGGCGTCACCGAGATCCTGACGCCGCTCACCTTGATGATGAATGCCATCGGCATCGAAACTGGTTGGCGCCAGATCCAGGGCACGCCGGCCTTCTTCAACTGCACGAAGAAGCTTCACAACACGCTGCAGGGCGAAAAGGTCGAGCTCAGCGAGGCCGAGAAGGCTGTCTACGAGCAGGTTGTGTTCGAGAACGCCACCCGGATGCATCTCGCAGGCTGCGACGCTGTCATCATCCACGATCCGCAGCCCTTGCCCCTGATCGGGCACTTCGAAGACCGCAAGATGCCCTGGCTGTGGCAGTGCCATATCGATCTTTCGACGCCCCATCCTGCGGTGTGGAACTACCTGCGCGGATTCGTCGACCGATACGATGCCGCGATTTTCTCACTGCCGGAGTACGCGCAGGATCTCGACATCGTGCAGCGCTTCATCACGCCGGCGATCAATCCGTTCTCGGCCAAGAACGCCGAATTGTCCGAACGCGAAATCGACGAATGCCTGGCACTCCACAGGATTCCCACCGATCGGCCGCTGGTGACGCAGATCTCGCGCTTCGACCGGTGGAAAGACCCGATGGGTGTCATCGAAGCCTTCCGCAAGGCGCGCCAGCAGCAAGAATGCACGCTGGTCCTGCTCGGCAACACCGCGAGCGACGATCCCGAAGGCGACGTCATCCTCGAAACCATCAGGAATTCGATCGACCAGCGCGTCATCGTGCTCACGGTCGACGATCCGCTTCTGGTCAACGCCCTGCAGCGCCGCTCGGCCGTCGTCCTGCAGAAGTCCACGCGCGAAGGCTTCGGCCTCACCGTCACCGAGGCGATGTGGAAGGGTGCTGCCGTGGTCGGCGGCAATGTCGGCGGCATTCGCCTGCAGATCCGCGATGGCCAGAACGGCTTTCTCGTCGACACCGTGGATCAGGCGGCCGAGCGCATCGTGCAGCTGTTGCGCGATCCTGGCTTGCGCAAGCGGATCGGCGCGCAGGCGCGCGAGACGGTGCGCGAGAAGTTCCTCATGAGCCGCCTGCTGGAAGACTGGCTCGATCTGCTGGCCGGCTACCGGCGACCTTAAGCGGCAACCGCAATGCGCATTGCCCAGATCGCGCCCCTGGCCGAGAGCGTGCCGCCCAAGCTCTACGGCGGCACCGAACGCGTCGTGGCCTGGTTGATCGACGAACTGGTCGAGCTGGGCCATGACGTTACCCTGTTTGCCAGCGGCAATTCACGCACCCGCGCCAAGCTGGAGGCGATATGGCCCTACGCCTTTCGTCTCGGCCGGCCGCGCACCGACCCGGTCGCCGTGCAGGCGGTCCTGCTCGAAACCATGGCGGCACGCGCCAAGGAGTTCGACGTCATCCATTGCCACATCGACTGGCTGCATCTGCCGCTGCTCACCCGAGCGGGCGTGCCTTTTCTCAGCACCTTCCACGGCCGCCTGGACATCGCCGGCCTGCCGGATGTCGTGCGCCATTTTCCCGATGCGCCCTTCGTATCGATCTCGCACAACCAACGCCTGCCGCTGCCCGGCGCCAATTGGCTGGGCACCGTCTATCACGGCCTTCCTTCCGATTCGCTGCATCCCCGCTTCGAGCCTGGATCGTATCTCGCCTTCCTCGGCCGGCTGACCAAGGAGAAGGGGCCTGAAGAAGCCATGCGGATCGCGCGGGACGCCGGCATGCCGCTACGCATCGCGGCCAAGGTGCCCAAGGGCGAGCGTGGCTACTTCAAGGAGCAGCTCGAGCCCAAGATCGACGGCCGTGACATCCAGCTCACGGGCGAGGTCAACGACGACACCAAGGAACAATTCCTGGCCGAGGCGGCGGCACTGCTGTTTCCCATCGACTGGCCCGAGCCGTTTGGCCTGGTCATGATCGAGGCCATGGCCTGCGGCACGCCGGTGATCGCCTATCGCCATGGCTCGGTGCCGGAAGTGATCGACGAAGGCGTGACGGGCTTCGTCGTCGACAGCGAAGAGGAAGCCGTGCGCGCCGTCAGGCGTCTCGGGGAGATCGACCGGCGCCAGGTGCGAGCTTGTTTCGAGCGGCGCTTCGCTGCCAGGCGGATGGCCAGCGAGTATGTCGCACTCTACGAAGATTTGGTGCGCCGCCGCGCCCATTCATAGGCCGCGACAGCGGCGGCGTTGGAGACGTTGAGGGCGGCAAGCCTGGCGTCGGTCGGGATTGTCACGAGCCGGTCGCATTTCTCGGCGGTCAACCGACGCAAGCCTTCGCCCTCGGCGCCCAGCACGATGCAGGCTCGGCCGCCAAGATCGAGATCGTTGATGGCGACATCGCCGCGCTCGTCGAGGCCATAAAGCCAGAAGCCCGCTTCCTTCAGTTGTTCCAGCGCGCGCGCCAGGTTCACGGCGCGCACCAGGGGCACTATTTCCAGCGCACCCGATGCAGCCTTGGCCAGCACGCCGGTGTCGGCCGGCGCATGGCGCTCGGTGACGATCAGGCCGGCTACGCCAAAAGCCGCTGCGCTGCGCAGGATGGCGCCGACATTGTGCGGGTCGGTAACCTGATCGAGGGCAAGGACCAGGGCGTTCTCGCCGCAGCGGGCCAGAACGTCCTCAAGCTGCGGCTCTTCCAGGGGCGCCACCAGGGCGGCAAGGCCCTGATGCACGGCGCCGGCGGGCAGGCGATGGCCGAGATCGTCGCGGGAGAAGAGCTCGACCTTGTTTCCCAGCTCGGTGGCGTGGCGTTCGGCCGCCTCCTTGGTGGCCAGGATGCGCTCGACGCGGCGCTCGGGATTAGCGAGGGCGGCCAGCACGGCGTGACGGCCGTAAATCCACACCGACTGATGCCCGCCTTTCTGCTGGCGATCACGGCTCGGGCGGTTGGAACGGTGCGAATGCGACGGGCGGGAGCGCATGGCGGCCTGTATAAGGGGATTTGCCCTTGACGTAACCCATTGGATTTGCGAGCAACGCGCGCCCGTTTCACGGGCTGAATAGGCTTATCTCGCGCCGCGTTTGCCGCAGGTTCGGAGGGGTGGCCGAGCGGTCAATGGCAGCAGACTGTAAATCTGCCGACTTCGCGTCTACGAAGGTTCGAATCCTTCCCCCTCCACCAACGGCCCCAAGGCTTTGGCTTGCGTGCGTGTGGTAGCCCTGTTCAGGATTTGCGGGTGTAGCTCAATGGTAGAGCAGAAGCCTTCCAAGCTTACGACGAGGGTTCGATTCCCTTCACCCGCTCCAGTTTGAAGGCGTATGTCGGCGGAATGTATCAGAGGGTCGCGACACCATGACGAAGGCGAAGTTTGAGCGGAACAAGCCGCACTGCAACATCGGGACGATCGGGCACGTTGATCACGGCAAGACGTCGCTGACGGCGGCGATCACGAAGATC
>DATGZZ010000637.1:0-3907 GCA_035296945.1 Reyranella sp. | reverse complement strand
CGCACCGCCTGGCCCCTCGCCTGAATAGGACAGGTAGAGCACCCGGTTGGTCGCGAACTGCGGATGCAGGCAGACATCGAGCAGTCCGCCCTGGCTGCGGGCATAGACCTTGGGCACGCCGCCCAAGGGCGCGCGCTCCAGCCGGCCGTTGGCGAACACGCGCAGCCGGCCCGGTCGCTCGGTCACCAGGATCCGGCCATCGGGCAGGAAGGCGATGGACCACGGCTGCTCGAGGTCGCGGGCCAGAGTCACCAGCCGGTAATTGGCCTTGCTGCTTCTAAGGATTTCCTGGGCGCGTGCGATCGACGGCGCGGCCAGCGCTGCGGTTGCAGCCAGGATGATTTGGCGTCTGTGCAATCGACTCTCCTAGGTCCGTCACTATACTCGACGCCCGCAGCCGACGGGCGTTCCTGAATTGCAACCACGGGGGAGCAGAACATGCCGAAATCGATCCTGATGCACGAGAATGGCGGACCGGAAAAGATGCAACTCGAGGATGTCGAGGTTGGATCGCCCGGCCCCGGCCAGGTGAAGATCAAGCACACCGCGATCGGCCTCAATTTCATCGACGTCTATACGCGCTCGGGCCTCTACCAGACGCCGCTGCCTAACGCCGTCGGCCGCGAGGCGGCCGGCGTGATCGTCGAGGTCGGGCCGAAGGTCCGGGGCTTCAAGAAGGGCGATCGCGTCGCCTATTGCGGCGTGCTGGGCGCTTACTGCCAGGAGCGCGTGATGGGCGTCGAGCAGCTCGTGCATGTCCCGAAGGGCGTGAGTGACGAGCAGGCCGCCGCCATCATGCTGAAGGGCATGACGACGGAATACCTCGTCGACCAGTGCGCCAAGCCGTGGCTCAAGAAGGGCGACATCGTGCTGTTCCATGCGGCGGCCGGCGGCGTCGGCCTGCTGTTCGGCCAATGGGCCAAGGCCCGCGGCTACAAGGCGATCGGCACCGTGTCATCGCCGGAGAAGGCCGCTCTCGCCAAGAAGAACGGCTACAAGTGGGTGATCGATTACACCAAGGAAGACGTCGTCGCCAAGGTGAAGCAGATCACCAAGGGCAAGGGCGTGCCCGTCGTGTACGACGGCGTCGGCAAGGACACCTGGAATGCCTCGCTCGACAGCCTGCAGCCGCGCGGCCTGATGTGCTCGTTCGGCAATGCCTCGGGCGCCGTGCCGCCGCAGCCGCCGGGTGTCCTCACCGCCAAGGGCTCGCTCTACCTGACGCGGCCGAGCCTCGGCTCTTACACCGCCACCCGCAAGGACCTCGAGGCCAGCGCCAAGTCGCTGTTCAAGATGGTCAAGAGCGGCAAGGTCAAGATCGCCATCGACCAGCGCTATCCGCTGGCCGAGGCCGCGCAGGCCCATCGCGACCTCGAAGCGCGCAAGACCACCGGCCAGACCGTCCTGGTGCCCTGACTGTCCAGCCGGCGTTCAATGTGATGATGATCGTCGGCCTCACCGGCTCCATCGGCATGGGCAAGTCGACTGCGGCGAAAATGCTGCGGCAGATGGGTGTGCCGGTCTACGACGCCGACGCCAATGTGCACGCCATCCAGGCCAAGGGTGGCGTGGCATTGCCGGCGATCGAGGCGGCGTTTCCCGGCGTGGTCAAGGACGGCGTGCTCGACCGCCAGGCGCTGGGCGCTCGCGTGTTCGGCAACAAGGAGGCTTTGCGCCGCCTGGAAGCCATCGTCCATCCGCTGGTCGGCCAGCGCCAGCGCGCCTTCCTGAAGCGCGCTGCCCGGCGCGGCGAGAAGCTGGTGGTGCTCGACATCCCGCTGTTGTTCGAAGGCGCGGGCGAGCGTCGCGTCGATGCTGTCCTGGTGGTGAGCGCGCCGGCCTTCCTGCAGCGCCATCGCGTCATGGCGCGGCCCGGCATGTCGAACGAGCGGCTCGACGGCATCCTGCGCCAGCAGGTGCCGGACGTGCTGAAGCGACGCAAGGCGACCGTCGTCATCCCGACCGGCCTTGGGCTTGCCCCGACGCGGCTCGCGCTCGCCAGGGCGGTGGCGAAATTAAAGAAGCGGCGCGGTCGCTTCTGGCCGTCCAACCCATGGCGCGAACGATTCACAGCCCAGCTTGCGCGCGCGCGCCGGAAGTAAGCTAAAAAGAGTCCATGCGCGAAATCGTTCTCGACACCGAGACCACCGGCCTGGATCCGCTGGCCGGCCATCGCGTGGTCGAGGTGGGCTGCATCGAGCTCATCAATACGGTCGCCACCGGCAGGACTTTCCACGCCTACTTCAACCCGGAAATGATCATGCCGGCCGGGGCGCAGGACATTCATGGTCTGAGCGACGAGTTTCTGGCCGACAAGTCCCTGTTCGCCGACAAGGTCGAGGAGTTTCTGGAATTCATCGGCGACGCCCAGCTCGTGATCCACAATGCGCAGTTCGACATCGGCTTCCTCAACGCCGAGCTGGAGCGGGTCGGCAGGCCCAAGCTCACCAACGCCTACGTCGACACCGTCTCGGTCGCGCGCCGCAAGTTTCCCGGCCAGCGCGCCAGCCTCGACGCGCTGTGCGAGCGCTTCAGCATCGACAACTCCAACCGCATCAAGCACGGCGCCCTGCTCGATTCCGAGCTTTTGGCCGAGGTCTATCTCGAGCTGAGCGGCGGCCGGCAGCGCGTTCTTGGCCTGGCGGCGGAGATCGAGGGCGGGACGGCGTCTGTCCTGGTCGTCGGCAACCTGCCGGTGCGGCCAGCGCGGCCGCATGCACCCAGCGACGCCGAGCTTGCGGCACATGTCGCCTTCCTGGCGCAGATCAGCGACCCGCTGTGGCTTAGGGCCTGATGGGAGCGCGGGCCTGCGGCCCGCATCATGTCATAACGGGCCGGAGGCCCGCGCTCCCAGACTAAGCGTGCCCGACCGGGCCGCTGGCGACGCCCGGGACCTTGCCGCCGTTGGCCTCGAGCTGCTGGCGATAGAGCGCCACGAAGTCGACCGGGGCGATGTTGAGCGGCGGGAAGCCCGCCTCGCGCGTGGCGTTGGCGACGACGGCGCGGGCGAACGGGAAGAGCAGCCGCGGCGTCTCGATGAACAGCAGCGGGCCGTAGGCTTCCTGCGGCACCTCGCCGATGCTCACCGTGCCGGCATAGACCAGCTCCAGCATGAACAGCGGCTCGTCCTTGGGGGTCTTGGCGCTGGCTTCGATCGACAGCGCGACCTCGAAGGTCTTGACGTCGAACTGGCGGTTGGTGACCTGGACGTTGAGCGTGAGCTGCGGCTGGGTCTGCTCGATCAGGCTCTGCGGCGCGCGCGGGTTCTCGAAGCTCAGGTCCTTGATGTACTGGCCGTGCATGATCAACGGCGCGTTGGGCTGCTGCTGGGGGGCGGCGCCCTGCGGGCCCGACGGGTTCTGCGGCGGAGGAGGGACGTTGGTCATGAGCTACTTTCTCTGTTGCGCGGCGGGCGGTACCACGCAGGGCTGCACTGCACAAGCCGCGGGCAGGGGGAGCGGCCTGCCATTTGCAAACCCCTCGAGCAAATAAGAGAATAGGCGGCACTTTTTTGCACGCTTCGGCAAGGGATATGGATCGTTCTTCTCTGCGTCCGCTGGTGGGGGTCACGGCCTGCTTCAAGGAAAACGGCCGGGGCGGGTGGCATCACACGGTTGGCGACAAGTACGTCCGCGCGGCGATCCAGGCCGTCGGCGCGTTGCCCGTGCTGATCCCGGCGATCGGTCCTGAACTGGGGGGCGACGAACAAACGACCATCGACGCGCTCGACCGGCTGCTCGACACGCTGGACGGCGTGCTGCTGACTGGCAGCCCGTCCAACGTCGAGCCGCACCACTATGGCGGCGAGCAGAGCCGCGACGGCACCGCGCACGATCCGGCGCGCGACGCCACCACGCTCCCCTTGATCCGCCATTGCCTCGACCGCGGCGTGCCCTTGTTCGCGATC
>DATGZZ010000636.1:0-4551 GCA_035296945.1 Reyranella sp. | reverse complement strand
CAAGGAATGGCAACATCGTGGCGACGAGGAACGCCGACCGCCAGAACGACACGTCCCATGCCGGCAGCTCGATGCGGCGCACAATGACACCCGCCGTGCTGAAAATCGTTGCGGCGCCAATGGCGTAGACGACGCCGAGCGCGGCGGCGGAACTCCGGGAAGTGGCGCGCGTTTTCATGGCAAGAAACTGTGAATACGGATTCGACGTGCCCCCGTCCATCGATTCCCTCGACCTGCCGCCGTTCCGGCCGCGCTTCCCCTGGTGGAGCGCGGACCTTCAGACGATCGCCGTATTGCTCGGCACCTGGCAGTCCGACCTCTCGCCACACATCAGTGAACGTGTGTGCTTTTGCCTGGCAGATCGCAGCGGCGACATCCTGGTGGCCATGCTCGATCGTCCCGCGACGCCGCAAGCGGGACGGCCCTTGGTCGTCCTCGTGCACGGTCTCACTGGTTGCGAGAACAGCGCCTATGTCCTGAACGCCGCTCGGCATCTGCTCGATCGCGGCTACCGCGTGTTACGGGTCAACCTGCGCGGCTGCGGCGCCTCGCGTCCGCATTGTCGCGAGCACTATCACGTCGGACGCACCGCCGACTTCCGCCACGTGCTGTCGCAATTGCCCAACGAACTGACCGACAACGGCGTGGTCGCCGTCGGCTATTCGTTGGGCGGCGCCATGCTGCTGAAATACCTCGGCGAGGAGGGCTCGTTCTCGCCCCTGCGCGCTGCCGCCACGATCTGCGCGCCGCTCGATCTGGCACAGACCGGCGAGCACATGCTGCGGCCGCGCAACTGGCTCTACCACAGCTACATCCTGGCCGATCTCAAAAAGGAGACGCTGGGCGAGGGCGGCAAACTGTCGAAAGAAGAGCGCGAGGTCGTGCGGGCGGCGCGCACCGTCCGCGAATATGACGATCGCTTCATCTCACCCCGCTACGGTTTCCGTGGCGCCGACGACTACTACGAGCTGTGCACGCCGCTTGCCTACATGCCGGAGATCCGCGTGCCCACCCTGGTGCTGGCGGCGAGCGACGATCCGTGGATCCCCGCCGGCTACTATCGCGACTTCAAGTGGTCCGACAATCCGTTCCTCTTGTCGGTGATGGCCGAGGGCGGCGGGCATCTCGGCTTCCATTCGGCCGGCAGCGACCGGCCGTGGTGCGACACGGTGCTGGAGAAATTCCTAGAGCGGGTCTGATAGACTTTCAGGCGTGAGCCGACCCGACCTGCCGCCGTTCCAGCCGCGCTTCCCCTGGTGGACCAGCGATCTGCAGACCATTGCCAACCGCCTGCGCAGCCCCGATACGCTCGCCCCTCACACGACTGAACGGCTTAAGTTCCCCATGCCCGACGACACGGGCGACACGCTGCTGGCGAGCCTCGACCGCCCGGCGACGCCGCGCGCCGGCGCACCCCTTGCCATCCTGATTCATGGCCTGACCGGATCGGAAGACAGCCGCTACATCCTCAGCATGGCCCGCCTGCTGCTCGATCGCGGTAGCCGCGTGCTGCGGCTCAATCTGCGCGGCGCGGGGCCGTCGCGCGCCGTCTGCGGCCAGCACTACTACGCCGGCCGCAGCCAGGATTTTCGCGCCCTGTTGTCGGTGCTGCCGAAGGAGCTGACGGCCGACGGCATGGTCGCGGTCGGCTACTCGCTGGGTGGCGCCATGCTGCTGAAATACCTCGGCGAGGAGGGCGCGGCCGCGCCGCTGCTTGCCGCAGCCAGCGTCTCGGCGCCGATCGACCTTGCCATCACCTGCCGCTACATGATGAGGGCGCGCAACCGCCTCTATCACCGCTACATCCTCGATCAGATGAAGATCGAGGCGACAGGGGAGGGCGCCGTCGTCTCGGCCGCCGAGCGCCGCGCGATCATGGGATCGCGCAGCGTCTGGGACTACGACGACGTCTTCATCGCCCCGCGCTATGGCTTTGGCAGCGCCGAGGATTACTACGATCGCTGCCGGCCGACGCGGTTCATGGGCGGCATCGGCGTCCCGACCCTGGTGCTGGCGGCGCTCGACGATCCGTGGATACCCGGGGCGCTCTATCGGGGGTATGATTGGGCGGCAAATCCGTCGCTCACACCGCTTCTGCCTGATCGTGGCGGCCATGTCGGTTTCCATGGCAGCGGCAATCGTCAGCCGTGGAGCGACCTCATGGTCGCGAGGTTCTTCGAACATGGGTGATCAGATGGCAATGATCGTCGGCGTGGCCTGCTCGCTGGTCGCTCTGGTGCTCGCCTGGCGCGCCTATCGCAGCGCCGCGGCGGACCATGAGGAACGCAAACGTGAGAAGGAACGGCGCGACTGAGTTCTTTGCTGGGAGCGCGCCACTCCGTGGCGCTTCTTCGTGGATCACACAGCCCATGAGCGCCACGGAGTGGCGCGCTCCCAGCAAAGAGCCGGCCAGAGGCCGGCGGTCCGGAAGGGCTAGCGGATCGTGATCGGCTCGGCCGGCGGCCCGTTCTTCAGCAAGGCCTGCAATTGCGCCGCAAGGTCGAGCGGCTCGAACCGCTCCTTGGAGGTTGCGATCTCCTCGGCGCTCCACCAGCGATGGCCGAGCGTCCAGCTGCGCTCGCGCTCGTCGAGGCCAGACGTGTCGATCTCGGTGCGCTTGGTGCGGCCGAGGAAGAAGCGCTCGCGATGCAGCACGTCCTTGCCGCGCCAGCTCATGCGCCGCTCGCGCTTCCACACCCAGCGCACCGGCCCGTCGACCACGATCGCGGTTTCCTCGCGCGCTTCGCGCACCGCGGCGTCGGCGTAATCCTCGCCGGGATCGACGAAGCCGCCGATCATCACCCAGAAGGGATCGGAATGCGGGTCGGCCGGGTCGAAGACGCCCGGATCGTGCACGTTGAACAGGAACAGGCGGTCGGCGGGATCCAGCAGGATCAGCCGCGCCGAGGGACGTTCAATCATTTCGGGCCGATCATTTGCCTTTCAGCAACCTCGCGGCATCGACGGCGCCGTAGGTCAGGATGCCGTCGCAGCCGGCGCGCTTGAATCCGGTCAGGGTCTCGATCAGCACCTTGTCCCAGTCGAGCCAGCCGCGGTCGGCGGCGCCCCGCAGCATCGCGTACTCCCCGCTCACCTGGTAGGCATAGGTCGGCACGCCGAAGGCATCCTTCACGCGGCGCACGATATCGAGATAGGGCAGGCCGGGCTTGACCATCACCATGTCGGCGCCTTCCTCGATATCGAGGCCAACCTCGCGCAAGGCCTCGTCGGAGTTGGCGTAGTCCATCTGGTAGGTCTTCTTGTCGCCCTTGAGCGCGCCTGAGCTGCCGATGGCGTCGCGGAAGGGATTGTAGAAGGCCGAAGCGTACTTGGCCGCGTAGCTCATGATCTGGGTGTGGATGAAACCCTTGGCGTCGAGTGCCTTGCGGATGGCGCCGATGCGGCCGTCCATCATGTCGGATGGCGCCTGGATGTCGGCGCCGGCTTCGGTCTGCACGATCGCCTGTTTGACCAGGGCTTCCAGGGATTCGTCGTTCAGCACGTAACCGTCGCGCACGATGCCGTCATGGCCGTCGCTGTTGAACGGGTCGAGCGCCACGTCGCAGACGACGCCGATGCCCGGCACGTGCTTCTTCGCCGCGGTGATGGCGCGGCAGACCAGGCCGTCGGGATTGTAGGCCTCGCGCGCGTCAGGCGTCTTTTTGGCGGGATCGGTCTCGGGAAAGATGGCGATCGCGGGGATGCCGAGATCGCGCGCCTGCTTGGCGGCCTCGACGAAGAGGTCGACTGTCAGGCGATCGACGCCGGGCATCGATTCCACCGGCGTGCGGGCGTTGGTGCCTTCCTGCACGAACACCGGCCAGATCAGGTCGTCGACCGACAGCCTGGTCTCGGCCACGAGCCGGCGCGACCAGTCCTCGCGACGGTTGCGACGCAGCCGCGTCGTCGGATAGCGGCCCAAGGTCGTAAAGCGTTTCCCCATGGCGCCCGTTTATAGCGGCTCAGGCTGCCGGAAGGCGACGGCGATAATAGGCATTGGGTCGCACCCCGTCGGCCATGTAGCCGCAGAAACCGGCGGCCAGCACGGCCTCGGCCCACAGGTCGACCGCCAGCGGCCAACCGGCCCCGCTCCATAGCGCCACGGCGAAGCGCCAGGCGATCCAGGCGACGAAGCCCGCGCTTGCCACCACCGGCGTCGCCGGCAGGCGCAGCAGGGTCATGACGACAAAGATGGCGGACCAGATCCCGGCGAAGCCGACGGCGATCATGTAGCGGATGCCGATCGAGCGGAGCTGGTCGAAAGCGAGGAGGGCGCCGACGATGGCCACCAGGCAGACCACGACAGCCGCGAGCACGACCCAGAGCAAGGCGCCGCCCAGCCGCGCCTCGGGCCGCGTCGCGGCTTCCTGCTCGGTCATGTCCCGCCAGGCCATGGCGCCAGCATACCCGTTTTATTGACTGGCTAGGACCCCCCGATATGATCCGCCGCGCATGGATTTCACCCTCACCGAAGACCAGCAGGCCTTCCGCGACACGGCACGGCAATTCGCGACCGACCGCATGCTGCCCGAGGCGGCGCGCTGGGATGCC
>DATGZZ010000635.1:0-5229 GCA_035296945.1 Reyranella sp. | reverse complement strand
CACCGGCTCGTCGCCGATCACCAGCTCGGGATCGACCGAAAGGGCGCGGGCGATGGCGATGCGCTGGCGCTGGCCGCCCGAGAATTCGTGGGGATAGCGGTCGATATGCTCGATGCCGAGCCCGACCCGGCGCAGCAGCTCGAGCACCCGCTCGCGCTTCTCGGTCCACGAGCGCGCGAGCCCGTGGATCTCCATCGGCCGGCTCAGGATGTGCATGACGGTCTTGCGCGGGTTGAGCGAGCTGTAGGGGTCCTGGAACACCATCTGGACTTCCTTGCGCGCCGCCTTCATGCGGCTCTTCGAGAAGGCCAGCAGGTCCTCGCCCTTCAACGAGACTTCGCCGGCGGTGGGCTCGATCAGCCGCGTCACCAGCCGCGCCGTCGTCGACTTGCCGCAGCCGCTCTCGCCCACCAGGCCCAGGGTCTCGCCGCGCTTGATGTGGAAGTCGATGCCGTCGACCGCCTTCAGCACCTGGGTCTTCTCGCCGGCGAGCTTGGAGTAGATGTCGCCGTGCAGGGTGAAGTGCTTGGTCAGCCCCTTGACCCGCAGCAGGGTGTCGTCGGCCGTCTGCGCCATCGTCATGCCGTTCCCCGATCATGCAGATGGCAGGCCGCGAGATGGCCGGGTGCGATCTCCTTGAGCCGCGGAATCTCGCGGCGGCAGACATCCATGGCGTGGGTGCAGCGGGGATGGAACTTACAGCCCGAGGGCGGCTCCATCATGTTGCACACCGAGCCCGCGATCGGCGTCAGGTACTTGGCTTGGCCGTCGAGCCGCGGGATCGAGTTCAAGAGGCCCACCGTGTAGGGGTGTTGCGGATTGGCGAAGATCTCGCGCGTGTCGCCAAGCTCGACGATGTGGCTGGCGTACATCACGCCGACGCGGTCGCAGGCATGGGCGACGACGCCAAGATTGTGGGTGATGAAGAGCAGCGACATCCCCAGGCGTTCGATCATGCCGGTGATCAGCTCGAGGATGGTGGCCTGGATGGTGACGTCGAGCGCGGTGGTCGGCTCGTCGGCGATCAGGAAGCCCGGATTGCACGACAGCGCCATCGCCAGCATGACGCGCTGGCGCATGCCGCCGGAGAATTCATGGACGTAGGAGTCGAGCCGCTTGCGCGGCGAGGGGATGCCGACCAGCGACAAGAGTTCGACGACGCGCTCGCGCGCCTGGGACTTGGAGAGGTTCAAGTTGGTGCGCAGCGCATCGGAGATCTGGTCGCACACGGTGAACACCGGGTTGAGGGCGCTCATCGGCTCCTGGAACACCATGGCGATGCGCCGCCCGCGCAGCGCGCGCATCTCGGCATCGCTCTTGTCCAGGATGTTGCTGCCCTCGAACAGCACGCGGCCGTGCGGGATCTCGCCGGGCGGGTCGGGGATCAGGCGCATGATCGCCTTGGCCGTCACCGACTTGCCGGAGCCCGATTCGCCCACCAAGCCGAAGGTCTGGCCGCGCTCGATCGAGAAGGACACGCCGTCGACCGCGGTGAGGTCGCCGCGGCGCAGGCGAAAACGCACGGTGAGCTCGTCGAGTGCGAGAACTGTCTCGGCCATGATCAGCGCTCCGCCAGCCGCGGGTCGAGGATGTCGCGCAGGCCATCGCCGAACAGGTTGAAGGCCAGCACCGTGTAGCAGATGGCGAGGCCGGGGAAGGCCGCGATCAAGGGAGCCGTCTCCATGTAGTCGCGCGCGGCAGCGAGGTCGGAGCCCCAGTCGGGCGTCGGCGGTGGCGTGCCCAGCCCCAGAAACGACAATGCCGCCACGATCAGGATGACGTAGCCCAGCCGCACCGTGGCGTTGACGATCAGCGGCGAGACGATGTTGGGTAGGATCTGGCGCAGCGCGATGGCCAGGCTGCTTTCGCCGACGGCGCGTGAGGCTTCGACGTATTCCTTCTGCTTCTCGACCAGCACCGAGCTGCGCGACAGGCGCGCCACCTCCGGCATGAAGGCGAAGCCCAGGGCGAAGATCAGCACCAAGTCGTTGTAGATGCCCTCCATCTTCCATTCTCGGGCGAGCGTCACGATCAGCAGGTAGAGGAGGAGCCCGGGAAAGGCCAAAAGCCCGTCGACGAGGCGCATGGCCACGGTGTCGACCTTGCCGCCGAAATAGCCGGAGAGCACGCCGTAGGGGATGCCGACGCTGAGGCCGAAGGCGACGGCGAGGATGGCGATGGCCACCAGCCGGCGGCCGCCCCACAGCAGGCGGGAATAGATGTCGCGGCCCATGCGGTCGGTGCCCAGAAGATGCTTCTCGGAGGGCGGCTGCAGGCGCTCGCGGTAGTTCTGCTTGATCGGGTCGTAGGTGGTGATCCAGGGCGTGGCGATGCAGGCGCCGAACAGCAGCACCAGCATGACCGCGCCGATCGAGGCGGTGCGGCTCTTGCGCAGCTCGTGCCAGGCGTTGGAGAGCGCCGTACGCCAGCGCGCCAGCCGGCCGCCCAATGTGGGCGCACGGATCGCCTCGAGGTCGGCGAACTTGCGGGCTTCGAGTTCGGTCATGGTGTGCCCCCTAGCCCAGCTTCACGCGCGGATTGAGCAGCCGGTAGGTGAGGTCGACCAGCAGGTTCATGACCACGACGATGCAGCCCAGCACCAGCACCCCGGCCTGGACCAGCGGATAGTCGCGCTGCAGGATCGCCTCGAAGATCGCCCGCCCGATGCCGGGCCAGGCGAAGATCGATTCCAGAACCACCGTGCCGCCGAGAAGATTGGCGAGCTGCAGGCCGCTGATGGTGATGGTCGGGATCATGGCGTTGCGCAGCGTGTACTTGAAGATCACCTTGCTCTCGCTGAGGCCGACCGAGCGGGCGGTGTCGACGTATTCCTTGTTCATCTCGTCGAGCATGCTGGAGCGCGTGAGCCGCGTGGTGTAGGCGGCCTGCCGGAAGCCGACCGCGGCTGCCGGCAGGATCAGGAACTTGAGACTGGCCCACGGATCCTCGAACGGGTTGGCGAAGCCGGAGGAGGGCAGCCAGCCGAGGTAGAGCGAGAAGAACAGCACGCAGAGGATGGCGAACCAGAACTCGGGGATCGAGATGCCGATCAGCGAGGTGACCTGGGCGGTGTAGTCGATCGGCGTGTTGCGCTTGACGGCGGCGATGGTGCCGAGCGGCACGGCGATCAGCATGCTGAGCGATATGCCCACGACCGCGAGATAGACCGTGGCCGGTATGCCCGACAGCAGCTCGACCGAGACCGGGCGGCGCGTCACCAGCGACATGCCGAAGTCGCCCTGCACGGCGCGGAACAGCCACTTGGCGTAGCGGACATAGACCGGCTGATCGAGTCCGTACTCCTTCTCGAGGATCTTGCGGACCTCGGGATCGTTGTTGCCCTCGGTGCCGACCAGCGTGTCGATGATGTTGCCGGGCAGCATCTCGACGAAGGTGAAGACCACCACCGTCAGCACGAACAGGACGGGCACCAGGTAGAAGATGCGGCGGATGATGTAGGCAAGCATGGCTGAGACCCCTCATGGCCTGCCGGACCGCGCGTTTCGCGCGCGGTCCGGAAGAACGCTTAGTTTTCCAGCCAGGCCGTGCGCATGCCTCCGCCGGCGTACTGGAACGGACCGGTGAAGGCGGGCTTGTAGCCTTTGAGTTTCTTAGTGCCGGCCTGCAGCAGCGACACGAAGTGCGTGTAAACCAGCGGCAGGTCCTGATTTATCAGGGAATCGACGTCGGCATACATCTGCCGGCGCTTGTCCTTGTCGCGCTCGACGCGCGCGGCGAGGATGAGCTGGTCGACCTTCTCGTTCTTGTAGCCGTGCCGGCGCATGGTCTCCGGCGCCGTCGACAGGATCGAGCGCGAGAACCAGCCGTCGGGATCGAGGCGGTAGCTGTTGGCCGACGAATCGAGATCGAAGGTGCCCTTGTTGTACTTGTCCTGCACCACCGGCGTCGGATGGATCTCGAAGGTGACGTTGAAGCCCACGTCCTTCAGCATGGCGTGCACCAGCTCGCCCGACTGCTGCATGTAGGGGAAGGAATCGTTGGCGATGATCAGGAGCTTGGCGTCGCCGTCCTTGGCCTTCTTGCGCAGCGCCTTGGCCTTGTCGGGATCGAACTCCGGCCACGACTTGATGTCCTTGCCGTACCACGGGCTCGACTTGCTGTAGAAGCCCTTGGCGATCTCGCCCTGCTTGTTGAATACCGCCTCGTGGATGCCTTCATGGTCAATGGCGTGCGCTGCGGCCTGTCGCAGCATGTGGGCGTCGGGATTGTCCTTGGCCGAGAACGGCCCGTTCTTGAGGTTGAAGGCAATGAAGGCCGTGCCGACCTGGGGCACCGGGAAGGTGTCGTAGGTCTTGCCGTAGTCCTTCATGAAGGAGGGCGCATCGGCATAGGCGACGTTGTCTATGAGGTCGACCTCGCCGGCGCGCAGCGCCGTCAGCCGCACGCGGTCCTCCTTCTTGGGCCGGCCGATCAGGCCGTCGAGGTAGGGCAGCGTGTTGCCCTCCGAATCGGTCTCCCAGAAGTTCTCGAAGCGCACCAACTCACAGATATCGAAGCGCTTCCATGACTTGAACTTGAACGGCCCGCAGCCCACCGGCTCGGTATCGGCCTTGTCGACGGCGCCCGGCGCAATGAGGTTGACCGGGTAGTAGACGAGGTTGGAATCGAAGGCCGCACTCGGCTCCTTGAGATGGCACTGCACGACGAACTTGTCGTCGACCGTGATGCGGTCGATGTCGGTCAGCGCCGAGCGGTTGAAGGAATGGCCGATCTTGGGGTCGAGGATGCGCTCGAGGTTCCATTTGACCGCATTGGCGTCGATCGTCTCGCCGTTGTGGAACTCCGCCCCGCGCCTGAGCTTGAAGGTCCAGGTCTTGAGATCCTTCGATGGCTCCCACTCGGTGGCGATGGCGGGAACGATGTTCATGCCCGCATCGAAGTCCAAAAGCCCGCCGGTCGTGCCGGCCATTGGCTGGGAGACGAAGTAGATGAAGTTGCGATGGGTATCGAGACCGACAGAATCGTCTCTGGTGCCGAAACGCACCGTGCCGCCGCGCTTTGGATTGCGCTTGCGCTCAGCCCCGGCGACGCCGGGTAATCCCGCGAGAGCAGCGCCAGCGAGCGCCGTTGTCGCGGTAAGGAACTTACGCCTTGTACTTTCGGGACCCTTTTTGTTCGCTTCGTCGGTCATGACGCCGCCTCCCAGATCGGATTGTTTGGGCCGAAGTTGGCTATGTGATTGGAACGCTTACTCGATAGGCTGTCTCC